>NZ_JAVJZI010000167.1:0-47419 GCF_040223135.1 Coleofasciculus sp. G3-WIS-01 | reverse complement strand
GCCAATGTTATCGGTCGGTAACTATCCAAAAAGCACTGTTTCAGTGACCTTAAAACTGTTTAACTTTTCGGTTCTAGAGCAGTAGACTAGCGGGAGCATCTACGCACCATCTCTTGAACACTTGCCGATAACGTAGTCAGTTAAGACTTAAGCTGGTCAGAATGGCTTGTTAGATTTCTCTTTCAAGCCTCATGCCTTTAGGCTGAGGTTCCTGACCTGCTGTAGCCAAGTGGTGATTCCTAGGGTATCATCCGCTGTAGCTGGACGCAAATAGTCGATTTCAATCCGACGCATGACAAACACACCTCCCAGTTTTCGGCATTGTGCCAAAGAATAGCCTAGGATTTGGGCGTGTTCCACGGCGGCTTGTTCGAGATAATTCTGGTAAACAGCATTGTTTACAGACAAGCGATAGTGAAAGTCCCCGTCTTTCAAGCGGGGGATGAAACTGAGCAAATCGTACAGATAGCGGGATAAATCCCGCACGAATTTCTTGTTCAATGATACACTATAACTACAAACAAGGAGGTGATGAATTTGTACGGATGTCAACAGGTACTATTGACTCCAAATACCGATTTGTCGGCAATACTTGAATACATCTGTTCTGAGGCAAATCAAGGATTTTGGAACGAAAACTTAGCATCCTTAACTGAAAAACGCAATCGTCAAATCAGGGATGCAGTGAATAAAGCAGCGAGAATTGTTATCAATCGCTGTCTTCGACACCGAATTGGAACAATCGTCTTCGGATGGAACCAGCGCCATAAAGATGGAATTAAGTTGGGAAAAAAGAACAATCAAGAATTTGTTCAAGTTCCTACCTCTCGTCTTAAAGAAAGAATCCGAAAATTGTGTGAACAATATGGAATTCAGTTTGTAGAAACTGAAGAAAGCTACACATCTAAAGCTAGTTTTCTTGACAACGATCTTCTGCCTGTATTCGGCAACAAGCTGGAAGGGTGGAGCAAGGGTGGAAAACGAACCAAGCGTGGAATGTATCGCACAAAAAAAGGAGAATTTATCAACGCCGATTGCAATGGCGCTGCTAATATTCTCCGCAAAGTAGAGATACAGCTAGGTCTTGAGCTAGCCAAGGTCAGTAGGGCGTTTTTGACTGCGCCATCCAGGGTTTTTCTCTGGAACTCTAAGAAGATAAAACTTTCATGACGTGGCTTCTAGCCCGTCCTGTAGTATCCGCTTAGAATCCCCCGAGCTTTAGCCGGGGGAGAAGTCAAATGTCCGAGGACATCGATTTCGTAATGCCGCACCCGCAATTGCCTGGTATAGATTTGCATTGGCTTCACTGTGGTTGGGATTCTCAGGGTTGATGATACACGCTTTTGCGAGTCCCCAGCTAAGGTAGCATACCGACAACTCTGGGATGGGTACGTCTATGACTGTCTCTATTTGCCCCGGCTAGCACCACCGAGTATTTCAACAATGTGTTTGATCGTTTATTATAGAAATTGAGCTGTTCGATTTTTTATGTTGCCATTAACCCGTAGAAATCATTAACAAACGAATGCTGAAGTGGGTAGCGGCAAAATATCTAAATGTCTAGAACATTGATAATCGCTTCTAGCCAGATTAGGCACAATCAAGAGACGGCTTGCCACTCTCAATATTTGTTGCTTCATTGAATGGTGAATTTCTCAGGGGAAACTACAAAATATTGGTTTGACTTTTTCGTCATTTAATGCTATCTGTATTGGTGATTAATTTACTGATAAAAACGTAAATTTTCTTTAACTCTTTACCGTTTAATATAAAAAATCCGTAAAACTCGCGCGGATCTTTGCAGTCTAGTTGTGGATAGATACACGAGTTAATTGTTCAACTCTATGCATGGCAGATATAACCGACCCGTTTTTGCAACAGGGATGTTTCTAAAGTCATACCCTTAACCTGAAGTTCAGTCTTTTTATCACTGGCGCCAAATAAGCCCAAGTTTCTGTGATCGGTAGAGTTTATATGTTTTCCTTTTTCAATCGACTGTTAATCGATGGGTTGATTCATTACTGTAATGACTGGCTATCCGGTTCCAGCCCAATTCATCTAGTGTTAATATGTGGCGGTGTTTTCGCCATAATTGGGTTATTGGCTACAGGTTTAGCCGGCTTAAGACAAACTCAAAGACAAGGAAACCCTACCGCTCAACCCAATTCCCCCAAAACCTTGACTGAAACTATAGCAGTTGATTACGCCACCCTGTTTCAAGCGATTCCCCAAGCGGTCATTGTTACCAATACAGAGGGTTTTATCCTGAAGGTAAACTCAGCCTTTAGTCAGCTATTTGGTTACCAGCAAGAAGCCGTAGTGGGACAACCCTGGCAACAGTTGTATACTAATCCCCAGGAGTTTGAGCGACAGAGTTTGAATCCTGATTCTGTGGATTTTAATCAGTCTAAACCCATTAAATATCGACGCCAAAATGGGGACAATTTTATCGGTGAAACCCTCAATAGCGTCATTAAAGATAGGGAAGAAAAGGTTGTCGGAATTCTCTGGCTGATTCATGATATTAGCGATCGCCAGCATACTGAACTCGCCCTGCAAGCCAGTGATGAACGCTTAAACCTGCTGATTGACGGGATTAACGACTATGGGATTTACCTAATCGATACTGAGGGTAAAATTGTTAGCTGGAATGCAGGTGCTCAACGTCTGAAAGGGTATTCAGCTTCAGAGATCATTGGTCAAAATTATCAGTGTTTTTTCCTAAAAGAAGACCAAGAAAACGGCAAACCTGAACAATCTTTGCAAATTGCCGCCCAAAAGGGTCGATTTGAGGATGAAGGGTGGCGTATGCGGCGGGATGGTTCGCAGTTTTGGTGTACAACCATTATTACAGCACTGCGCGATGAAACCGGATACCTACGGGGATTTGCCAAAGTCACCCGCGACATTACCGAATCCAAGCAGGCTGAGGTGCGCTTACAACTGTTGGAACGGGCGATCGCGGCGAGTAGTAATGGTATCCTGATTACTGATCCAAATTTACCCGATAACCCGATTATTTTCGTCAATCCCGGCTTTGAGAAAATTACGGGTTATTCAGCGCCAGAGGTTTTGGGAAAAAATTGTCGCTTCTTACAAGGGGATAATCATCAACAACCTGGATTAGATAAGCTGAAAGCGGCGTTAGAAAACGAACAAGACTCTCACGTCATCCTGCAAAACTCTCGCAAAGATGGTACACGCTTCTGGAATGAACTGTCCGTTTCTCCCATCCGCGATCGCAATGGCAAACTCACCCACTATATTGGCATTCAAACGGATATTAGTGAACGTCGTCAAGCCGAACAAGAGCGCGATCGCATCTTTGACCTGTCCGTTGATATGCTTTGTATTGCGGGGTTTGATGGCTATTTTAGACGTCTGAATCCCGCCTGGGAAAAAACCTTAGGTTGGAGTGAAGCTGAACTGTTAGCCCAACCTTATCTAGAATTGGTTCATCCCGATGATCGCGCCGCCACGATAGCCCAAGCCGAAAATCTCACAACCGGGAAAGACGCCATCGCCTTTGAAAATCGCTATCGCTGTTCAGATGGTTCCTATCGCTGGCTGTTGTGGAATTCCAAAGCCTTAGTTGAAGAAGGGTTAATTTATTGTGTTGCTCATGACGTAACTGAACGCAAGCAAGCCGAAGCCGCCTTACGAGAGAGTGAAGCCCGCTTCCGTACCATGGCAGATAGTGCGCCTGTACTGCTTTGGGTGGCTGGAACCGATGGGAATTGTACGTTTTTTAACCGCCCCTGGTTAGAATTTACCGGACGCCGTTTAGAAGATGAACTCGGCGAGGGTTGGGTAGAGGCGGTACATCCAGAGGATAAGCCTAATTGCCGACAAACCTATAGTTATGCCTTTAACCGTCGCCAATCCTTTCGCATGGAATACCGACTGCGACGCGCTGATGGCGAATACCGTTGGCTCTTAGATACAGGTATTCCTCGGTTTGGTGACGATAGCAGTTTCTTGGGTTATATCGGTTCTTGCATCGACATCACCGATGTAAAAGAAAGTCAAGCCGCTCTGGAATATTCCCAATCCCTGCTATCTGGGGTATTAAATAGTTCCCTGGATGGGGTAATGGCATTTGCAGCCGTTCGCGATCGCCAAGGGACTATTACTGATTTTAAATGGTTGTTGATCAATCCCGCCGCCGAACGCATGGTGGGGCGGACGAGTGAGGAACTCATCGGTAAGCAGTTGCTCGTGGAAATGCCGGGAAATCGCCAAGAAGGACTCTTTGATTTCTATGTTCAAGTAACAGAAATAGGTATCCCCATTGAGCGAGAATTTCATTACCACCACGACGGGATTCAGGCTTGGTTTCAAATCGCCGCCGTCAAATTAGGGGATGGGTTTGCCGTTACCTTTGGTGATATCACTCATCGCAAACAAGCTGAGGAAGCCTTACATCAGAAAAACTCAGAACTGCAAGCGATTTTTAATGCCCTTCCAGATTTGTATTTTAGATTGAGTCAAGATGGCACCATTCTCGACTATAAAGCCACCAATCGGGGTGAATTATATGTGGAGCCAGAACAGTTTCTGGGACAGCCTGTATACAATGTCCTACCTGCTGATGTGAGTGATAAAATGCATCAGGCGATCGCGCGGGTGATTCAAAGCCTATCCCCGGTGAGTCTGGAGTATTCCCTATCCTTAGCAAAAGGAGAGCAAAACTATGAAGCCAGACTCGTGCCATTTTTGGATAATCAGATTATTGGCATTATCCGTAACATTACCGAGCGCAAACAGATTGAGCAACAACAGCGCCAAGCCGAAGCCGCAATTCGGGGTTTATATCGAGTCGCGGCTGCACCCAAACTCACGTTTGAGGAACGCCTGCAAGGACTCTTAGCCCTGGGGCGGCGTCATTTTGGTCACGATGTCGGTATTGTGTCTCGGATTGAGAAAGGGCGCTGTCTGGTTATCGCCGCTCAAGTTCCCCCCAATGGGTCCAGACAAGTGCAGGCGGGGGATAGCTTTGAATTAGAACAGACGATTTGTCGCCAAACAACCCAAGCCAAAGAACCGATCGCGTTTGAGTTGGCTCAAGATACAGAGTGGGCAAATCATCCAGCCTGTCTAAGGTTTGGGATGAAATCTTATCTGGGTACGAGTGTCAAGGTAGCCGGAAACATTTATGGGGCGCTGTGCTTTTTCAGTGTTCAGGAACGTCCCGCCACCCTCACCGCCAAAAATCCTTCGGCGTCCCATCAACTGCTCAAACTCATGGCACAGTGGGTAGGTAATGAGATCGAACGTCAACAAGCTAAAACTGTATTAGAGCGGCAATTACAACGCACGTTGCTGCTTAAACACATTACCCAAGAAATTCGCCAAAGCTTAAATAGTGACCATATTTTTCAGACAGCGGCGACGCAAGTGGGTCAGGTGTTTGGCGTGAATCGTTGCTTGATTCATACCTATTTGGCAAAGCCTTGTCCCCAAATTCCATTGGTGGCGGAATATTTAGAACCGGGTTATGAGTCTACCCGAGAGCAAATGATTCCAGTTTTGGGTAATCCTCACGCCCAAGCGGTGCTGGCGCAAGATCAAGCCGTGAGTTGCGAGAATGTTTATACTGATCCACGACTAGAGGGGGCGGATTTTCTTTGTCGTCAGATTGGTCTTAAATCCATGCTTTCGGTGCGTACTTCCTATCAGGAGCAGACCAATGGTATTATTTGTTTACATCAATGCGATCGCTTCCGGGAATGGAATGCCGATGAGATTGAACTGTTAGAAGCGGTAGCGGCGCAAGTTGGGATTGCTTTAGCTCAAGCTCAACTCTTAGAACAGGAAAAACAACGGCGGGAAGAACTGACGCTGAAGAACCTCGCCCTCCATAAAGCCAAACGGGAAGCCGAAGTCGCCAATCGAGCCAAAAGTGAGTTTCTGGCAATGATGAGCCATGAAATCCGCACGCCGATGAATGCGGTGATTGGTATGGCTGGGTTGTTGTTGGATACTAAACTGACGCCTCAGCAACAAGACTTTGCGAATACGATTAGTAGTAGTGGTGAAGCGTTGCTAACTATTATTAATGATATTCTGGATTTCTCGAAAATCGAATCCGGCAAATTGGAATTAGAGGAACACCCGTTTAATGTGCATGTTTGTATTGAGGAAGCGTTAGATTTAGTGGCGTCCCAAGCGGCGGCGAAAGGATTGGAACTGGCTTATTTAATTGAACCCCAAACTCCAAGCAATGTGGTGGGTGATATTACCCGCCTGCGACAGATTCTGGTGAATTTGCTGAGTAATGCGGTGAAGTTTACTCAACAGGGAGAAGTGGTGGTGTCAGTGGTGAGTCGGGCGGTGTCTGGGGGAGCAGAGGGAGCTGGGGGAGCAGGGGGAGCAGAGGGAGCAGAGGGAGCTGGGGGAGCAGAGGGAGCTGGGGGAGCAGGGGGAGCAGAGGGAGCTGGGGGAGACGTTCCGGTGGAACCTCTGGAAGTCGAAGAAACCTACGAACTGCAATTTACGGTTAGAGATACGGGAATTGGCATTCCGCGCGATCGCATGAATCGCTTGTTTAAACCGTTCTCTCAGGTGGATGCGTCTATGACCCGCAATTATGGCGGAACGGGACTGGGTTTAGCGATTAGTAAGCGTTTAAGTGAACGGATGGGTGGGCGCTTGTGGGCGGAGAGTCAGGTGGATAAAGGTTCGACGTTTTATTTCACGATTGTAGTGAAATCAGACCCCCATTCGGTCACGGCTGAGTTGGATACACCTCAACCGGAGTTAAGGGGAAAACGGTTACTGGTGGTGGATGATAATGCTACGAATCGCCAAATTATCACCCTACAGGCGCAGTCGTGGGGGATGGAGGTGATAACGGCGGAATCGGGAGAGCAAGCGTTGAATTGGTTAGCCGCAAGAGAACCTTTTGATCTGGCGGTTTTGGATTGGCAAATGCCCCAGATGGATGGTTTTACCTTAGCGTTACGCATTGAGGCGTTACCGAAGAGTGAACCACTTCCCTTGGTTATGCTCAGTTCTGTGGGTCGGCAAACCCCCTCCCAAACCGATGATCTGCCTAACTTTGCGGCGTTTCTAACCAAGCCGATTAAGCAATCCCAGCTTTATAATGTGTTTGTGGCAATTTTAGGACGTAAGCGAATCTCGGTGCGTCCGGGCGAGCGCTTATCGGGACTGCTTGAGGCTCAGTTTGCCCAGAAGCTACCGTTACGCATTCTGCTCGTCGAAGATGTGGCGGTCAATCAAAAGGTGGCTCGCCAGATGTTGCAGCGATTGGGATATCGCGCGGATGTGGCGAACAATGGACAAGAGGCGCTGGAATCCCTGGGTCGTAAGTCCTATCAGGTGGTGTTCATGGATGTGCAAATGCCTGAAATGGACGGATTGGAGGCAACTGCCCGCATCCGGGCTCAAGGGGCGTCAGCTTGCCAACCTTGGATTATTGCCATGACGGCTCATGCCATGCAGGGAGACCGAGAACAATGTCTGCAAGTGGGCATGAATGACTATATCAGTAAACCGATTCGACCGGAAGCCCTGGTTCAAGCGTTGAATAACTATTCCCAGGTGCTGGCTCAAGCAGGCAGAGATAGCATAACGGATTATTCAGAGGACGTATCTGTGCCAGAAATAACCTCAGACTCTAGTGCTACCCCCGCTTTGGATCGTCAAGTGCTGCAAGATTTAAGAGAAATAGCCGGAGACGATTTTGAGGGGTTAATCGCGGAAGTGATTGACTCTTATCTGGAAGACTCCCCACCTAGGGTACAAGCGATTCATAGTGCGATCGCTCATGATGATGCTAATGCTCTGCACCAATCCGCCCATGCGTTGAAATCATCAAGTCTGACGATTGGTGCAACGGGTTTGGCACAACTGTGTGCGGATTTAGAAGCGCGGGGTCGCACGGGAAACCTAGATTGTGTTTTAATCCTGCTTTCCCAGTTTGATGCAGAGTATGAGCGAGTTGTCGCCGCGTTGCAACAAGAGCATCCGAGGAAACGATGATGAATGAGCCTGACTTTCAGCATGACTCACCCTTGATTTTGATTGTGGATGATGAAAAAACCCTACGTCTGGTGCTACGTCGGGCGATGGAGCAGGAGGGCTATCGGGTGTTGGAAGTGGGGGATGGGCATCAATGTCTAGCGCTTTGCACCGAACAGTTACCTGATATTGTTTTGTTAGATGCGATGATGCCGGTGATGGATGGATTTACCTGTTGCGCTAAGTTACAGGAAATGTTTGGTCAGGACTGTCCCCCTATCCTGATGATTACTGGACTCAATAATCAGGAATCGGTAGACCGAGCTTTTGAGGCAGGCGCTACGGATTATATCACAAAACCGATTCATTGGGCGGTGCTGCGGCAACGGGTGCGTCGATTACTGCAAACCCGTTGGATTATGGCAGAGTTACGTCGCAAAATTGAGCAGGAACGGGTGTTGAAGGCGAAGTTAGAGGAAATGAATCAGGAGTTGCAGCGGTTGGTTGATTTGGATGGGTTGACCCAGATTGCCAATCGTCGGGCGTTTGATGAGGCGTTGCAGCAGGAGTGGAAACGATTGGCGCGGGAGCAAGCGCCCCTGGCGTTAATTTTGTGTGATATTGATTTTTTTAAGCCATACAACGATACTTATGGGCATCAAGCGGGAGATGAGTGCTTGAAACAGGTGGCGGATATTTTGCGTAAAGCGGTGAAGCGTCCAGCGGATGTGGTGGCTCGGTATGGGGGTGAGGAATTTGTGATTATTTTACCGAATACGTCCCTCAGAGGTGCAATGCAGGTGGCAGAATCGATTCGGTTGAAAGTAAAGGCTCGGGCGATTGTCCATGAGGGATCTTTGGTGAGTAAGTTTGTCACCTTGAGTTTTGGGGTAGCTGGCGTGGTTCCGCCGCCAAGAACTACACCAGATCGGCTGATAGCTGAGGCAGATCAAGCCCTTTATAAGGCTAAGGTGCAAGGGCGCGATCGCGTGGTGGGGAATTTGGTTGAGGTTTGATTGTCATTCGTCATTCGTCATTTGTCATTTGTCACTTATCATACTATCCCAGCAAGATCCCCGACTTCGTAGGAGTTGTCGGGGATCTGCGTACCTCACTTACACGCCATCGCGCTGTAGAACGTGAGCGCGGCTGTCCCCACCCTCAACTGGATTGGGTTCACAAGGTAGCGGTAGATATCGTTAGCAGTAATAGCTTCATCGCTACAGAAAAACTGGAAGTTGCCCAAATGACCCGTAAAGCTAAAAAGGGTAAGAGGAAAAAGCAAAAAGCTGGTCTAAATAAGTCCATTTTAGACGTGGGAATGGGGATGTTACGGCAAGCTATCGAAGACAAAGTTCTTGAAGCTTGTGGCGTATTCATCGAAGTCCCTACCAAGTCAGTTAAGCCGTCACAAACCTGTCCCGGCTGTGGGCATCAGCACAAAAAAACACTGGATGAAAGAGTTCACCAGTGCAAAGTGTGTGGTTTCACGATGGCTCGAGACTTAGCCGCAGCCCTGGTTATGTTGCTTTGGGCACAAGACAAACTACCGGGGTTTGGAACGAGCCTCGCAGACGCAGATGCACCACGCTCTACTTCAAAGACTCGTGAGCGCAAGCAAGCTGCTTCGATGAAGCAACTGGGGCAAATGAAGCGTCAAAAATCCGCTACGGAACCTACGGGGCAGGATGTAGAAACCCGCCCCTCAACGAAGTAGGGGCGGGTAGTTCATCCGACGCTCTATAACCAATTGCCCACCAAAACAAACGGTGCCCAGTAATAAGGATGCTCATACTCAGGGTTTTTCAAGATAGAAAGCTGAGCCTGACGCAGAGATTCCGCTTTGTTATTCTCAGCTTGAGTCAGGGATTGGTAAAACTCAGCCATGAGTTGAGCCGTTGATTGGTCGCGAACTGACCACAGGGTTGCCAGAGTACTGCGGGCGCCTGAACGTACCGCAACACCCGCTAATCCCAAGGCGGCTCGTTGATCCCCGGTTGCGGTTTGGCAAGCACTGAGAACCAGTAATTCAATTGGTTGGCTATCCTCTCGTTGTCGAACTTGCAGTAATTGATCCAAATCATTGACATTGACTTGCCCTTCCCACGTCAAGATAAATGTATCTTCTACCTCGGAACTAAACTGACCATGGGTAGCAAGGTGAACGACTGGGAAAGAAACGGCACCAATTTCCTGCTTAAGTGTGGTTGTGGTAAATTCTTGATTGAAAAGCATCTCAGACGGTACTTGAGCCGCAATTTTACTCAGTTCTAACTTGACTCCAGGTAAGGCAGAAAACCCCCCACGTTCCTCGCTGAGTCCACCAATTAATGCCTGAAGCCGTTCTCGATTTAGCGCACGCGGTTCTAATAGTTGCAATCCGGGACTCACCGCGATACTGTATTTTTCGATCAGATACTGTTCTCCATCGTGAAGGGCTGCCATGGGCAGATTTCGCAACGCCCCATCCAGGATAAAGACGAGGGTTTTAATCCCACTGTCAGCTAACTCGGCTTCTATGGGTCGAATCAGCCAGTCATAAATGTCTTGGGAATAGCGTAATCGTTGTTTGTTTGACAGAACAGGATTAAGGAATTTGCGGAGTTCGATAAAGGCGTTGTTGACCTCTGTTTCTGGTAATTGGGTTTCATAATGGCCCAGGGGTTGTCCCGGCAATGATAGGATCACGGCTAAACGGTCTGGCAGAATAATTGGATAAATTACCGCCGCCGTGGGATCAACCTGATCAATTTGCTGGGGTTGCGCCTGGATACAGGTGTTGCGAAAAAAGTTATCTAGTTCAGCAAGTTGGAGGGATTCAATCACCTCGCGGGCTTTTTGCAGGTTTTTCTGAGACGGATCAGATTTTAGAAGTAATCCCACCAGTTGACGATAGACGGGTTCAACCCGCTCTCGAAAGTAAAATTGTAAATTTGGCAGGGCAATCAAATCACTGCGGAGCGATCGCAAGGTTTCAACGGCTACGGTATAAGCGGCGACTGCATCCTGGGTATTTCCCTGCTTTTGCAGAATCCGACCCAGTTGCCACTCCCATAAATAGGCAATATCGCCAGCATTAATTCCTTGAACCAGACTCAGCGCCTGTTGTGTTAGCTTTTGCGCCTCGGCTAACTGCTGCTTTTGTTCGTAAAGTTTGCCTAATTGTCCAATAGCGTAGGATTCAGCTTTAGCGTCTTGAATCTGTCTGGCTTGTTGAATCGCTTTGGCTAATAATTGTGCGATCGCGCCGTTCGTAGTCAGCGATGCTGCGCTTCCGGTTTCTGGGGTAACGTTATCGGTCAAACCCGCCCCTACAACTTGACATCCAGACGTGCCATGGCACGTCTCTACATCCCTTGCCATCCTGATCAGACTGTCGGCAAGATTCACCTGAGCATAAACCGCCGCCCGACTGGGGGATAGGGTGGCGAGACTAACTTGGATTTTCGGTAATAGTGCGATCGCGGCTTCCTCTTGTTCCGTATTGATCAACAGACTCAGTTGGTTCAATTGAGCTTTGATTTGGATCAGCGAATCGGTTGCATTTTTGGCGGCTTTGTGGTAATAATCTAATGCTTTGTCATCTTCTTGTAAGTCTCTCGCCACATTCCCTAAGCTCAACAGAATCGCACTCGTATCGGGAGTTGGGTTTAGTTTTTGGGCGATCGTTAAACTTTGGGTTAAAAGGGTTTGGGACGTTTTGGGATCACCCAACTCTTGTAGGGCTATTCCTAAACTCTGCAATCCTTGAACTTTGACACGGGAGTCAGGTTGGGCTTGGAGTTGTTGATTTGCCTGTTTAAGGAGCGTTTGCGCCCGTCGATAGAGTCCCAAGGTTTGCAAGGCTTGGGCTTGGTTAATTTGGCTTCCCAGTTTTCCGGTTTCATCCCCGGCGCGGGTGTAAGCGTCGGTGGCTTGTTTCCAGGTTTCCAAGGCGGCTTCAGCTTGTCCTTTGGTTAGTTGCAGGCGTCCTTGAGTATTCAAGGCTTGACCCAGAATCGCCAAACCCCCTGATTCCCAATTGTCTTGGTGTTGCAACAGATCAAGACTTTGGCTAATCGCCTGTTCTGCTTCCTGGACTTGTCCCAAGTTTTGATACGCTAGCGAGAGATAACTTAAACTTAAGGCAAGATTGAGGCGATCGCGCTTTTGTTCATACTCTTGGGCGGCTTGTCGCCACAGTTGTGCTGCATCAGCAAAACGTCCTGCTTCAAAGGCGGTAATCCCTTGTTCTAGTGGGGTTGTGGGATTAGTAGGTGTGACGTTGGGGAGTTGGCTGTTTAAGCGGTTGGCGGTATTCTCAAGGGATAGGATGTTATCGGTTTGGGCAATAGCCAAAAAGTCTTCTGCCGTAGTGGTAACGAGAAACAGAGTTAGCCCAAACAGAATCAAAAGGAAAGCATATCTTCTAAAACTCGACCCAACCCGTAACCTAAAAAAAATACGAAACCACTTCATAATAGTTTATTCACTTGCCATAATCTTCAGGGTCAAAATTTCCTTCTTTTTATTCACGATTAATTCAAAGAGTTCTAGCCACTGACACCCCATTAAAACATCAGGCAATTCATCTCCTACATGAACGGGAACGGTAAACTCTTGGCTATCAATAGTCACTTTCCCCTCATAGAGGTCAAAAAACTCATGTCCCCGTGCCGTCTGCATCTCAATCTCATAGGTAATTATAGACCAATCTAGTACGTCAATATCCTGAGAATTAATCGCCAACCAACCTGTTGTAAAACCTGTATCTAAAACAGCTTCAACTGTAAAGCCCTCACCGTTAGCCGCAATCAATTCAATTTCAAAAACTAACTCTCCATTATCACTAAACTGACCCGCAATCATATCTTACCACAGGTTCCCGTTTCATTAAGCCTAAAGATTGTTAACTTGATATCATGACTTGCATATCGTTCCTGTCCTTTTTCAATTAATCTTTCTAATTTAGGGTCAATCAAATAATCTCCACTATCGGGTTCGATAGCAATAAACCAATTGTAATACTTTTCAATTAGTTCCCAGCGAACTCGTTCAAAAATAACTCGACAACGTTGCCCTAGTTCAATTCTGTTTGCTTTGCGTCTTGCTAATTCTTCTGGGGGAATAGTGTATTCAGGAAATAGTCTCCCCCGTCGCGGTTTCGGCTTATTATACAGCTCAGTCATCGTGATATACTAACCTCCTCATTAGACCTGATTAGATTGATTATACAGCAGATTTCAGGTCGCCAAATGTTAATACACGTAATACACGCCAAGCGGCTTGATTTTGTTCATTTGGATCTTCTTCAAACATTTTATTTAGAGTTGAGTTTGACACTATCGGGAGTTATCGAATTGTCTAGATAGACTACACTTGTCTAGATAGACTACACTATCCCCTAAATTCATTAAAATAGCCTATGACAAATGACAAACGAAGCTCCCCGTCGTTTTTAATTTTTCCATCTACTTAAGGTGAACAAGTTTGTGGTTTATATCGAGGACTTTGGGGAGAAGCTTCCGGTAAATTAGCTACCAATTCAACTTGACCTTTTTCATTGACAATCCAGCCTTGCGCTTCAATAATTTGAGGTTGAGGATTCGGTCGGGAAAATTGAAAATTGTTTTCTGTTTTAGCCACAGACGATGGTGAAGATGCCACCGATAAATTGCGTACATCTGACCACACTGTCTCACTGGCAAGGGGTTGAGTCGGGTTAGCAGGTAAGCCACCACGTCCAGTTAGGGAAAAGTAATTTCCTTCATCGGCGGCACAGCCAATGGCAATAAGCGTGCTAGTATCTGTGAAATTTTCGGGGAAATCAACTAATCCTTGAGAGGGGTCAATCCCTTGGATAACGATATCTACAATACCACTGAACTCAGGTCCCAATTCAGAGGTGGCGGTAATATCACTTTCGGGCGTTAGTTGTTCCCGAAACTCCGTACCAAAAATACCTTGAGCCGTAACACTAACCCGCCCACCTCGACCTTGTTGAGCATTCGCAGTGATATCGCTATTTTCTTGAGCGACTAGGGTATCGGTGATGATGGTAATATTACCCCCATCTGTATTTCCGGCATTTGTGGTAATTTGACTTTCTCGGTTCATGACTAAGTTTTGGGTTTTTAGGGATAAGTTACCGCCTTGACCCGAATCCGTCGCCGCATTAATGGTTCCCTGATTGTCTAATTGAATCAAATCGGCGACAATTTCTAAGGTACCCGCATCCCCAGAACCCAGACTATTCACGGCAACTTCTGCTCCATCTCGGATAATAAGTTGACCTGCATTTACTGTTAAAACACCCGCATTTCCAGTGGCTTGCAATGCAGGAAAGTCAGCCCGTCCTGAGGAAGAGACTAAACTACTGGGAATTTCTACGGGAACTCCTCCCCCTGTAGAAATTCCCGTACCGATGAGTTCTAGGGTATCGGAGACATTAACCGTTAATGTTCCTCCATCTCCCGCACTCAGCGTCGTGGTTGAGATATTTGCCCCACCCCGGATGATCATATTGCGGGTGGACACTTTTGTATCTCCTGCAGGTGCCCCACTAAAACTGGTGGTTCCCGGACCACTAATAAATCGAGCATCCGGGGATACACCGTCAATTTCAATAAAATCAGTCGCATTTATGACAACATCTCCGGCTGGACCCCCCACCGGGATTAACCCCAATCCTGTCAATGCACCCGTCTGATTTCCCACTTGCGCCCCTTCGCCCATAGTCATCCGGCGTGTATTCACGGTGATGTCGCCGCCTGTCCCTGTACCAAAGATACTGTTGGCAAAAATTCCTGTGGGAGCCAGGGCACCAATGGGTGTACTATCCATTTGTACAGACTCAGAGGCGTTCACTTGCAAACTTCCACCATCGCCTTGAGCAAAAGTAATCGTTTGCAGGAGTCCCCCATTTTTTAGGGTTAAGCGTTGCGTATTCAACCTGATATTTCCCGCATCGCCTGTGGTTCCTTGAAACGCCCCGGTAACAAATGCTGAACCGGATATTTCCACGGATTCAGAAGCGTTGACTGAAACATCTCCCCCTCTCCCCGCACCTCCCGTTGGCGTAAGTGCGATCGCGCCATTCTCCATTACTAACCGAGTAGTATTAATGGTTAAACGACCGGCTGCGGAACTGCTTCCTTGAGTACCCGCCAAAAGTCCGCCGCCGACAAATTCTATATCAGCAACTTGTAGGGGGGGTAAGTCCGGGGGTAAACCTAACGCCTGTAATAGTTCTGGTGTCGCTAATGCCCTTAAGATAATGTTTTGTTGCAAATTCTCAAATCCAGAACCACTCAGTTCTACGGAATCTGAAGCCCGAATTGTCAGATCTCCCCCTGTCCCATCTCCAAAGGTTGATGCAGAGACTAAGCCTCTACCCTGCACCCGTAATTGTCCTGTGTTTATGGTTAAATCTCCCCCGGACCCAGCACCTTCTGTATTTGCCTTGATGCTACTGATGGACAAACCATTGGCGGATGCGCCGACGACTTCGACTAACTCAGAAGCGTTTATGGTTAAATTACCTCCAGGTTGAGATCCTTGGGTAATTGACAGAATTTGTGACCCATCCTGGACGGACACTTGTCGCCCTTGTACCAGAATCTCACCCCCGCCTTCACCACTCGCTTTAACAGTAGCTTGTTCTATTAGTTGAATCGTGCCTAATGTTGATGTTGCACTTGTAGCATTGGGGAATGAGGATTGGGGAGAATTTAGGTTCCACTCTCCATTAATAACTGAACCGAGTTCAATTTTTCCGGCGGGTGCGGTAAGATGACCCCCTGCTAACCTGACATTCCCACCGATTAAGGATAAGGTTTGACCAGTTTGCACAGCCAGTCCCACGACTTCATCCCCACTTTGGGCAACGGATTGATTGACAATAGTGCCGGGATTGGGTCCAATTTGCAAGCCGATGGGAACATTAATGGTGAGCAAAGGGGACGGGGTTTGAGGATTTGTGGCGCTGAACTCCAATCCATTCTCAAAAATAATGCTATCTGCTGTCGTGGCTCGAAATGCACCGGACACATCTAATCGAGCATTTTCGCCAAAAAAGATACCATTGGGATTCAGCAGAATCAGGTTCGCGGCTCCATCGACGCCTAAGGTTCCCAGAATATTTGTCGGACTGTTTTCACCGGTGACGCGAGTGAAAATGGTTTCAATCCCTCCAGGATTAGCGAAATCAACTCGTTGTCCATCTCCCACATTGAACTTCTCAAAACTGTGGAATAGGTGAGAATCCCGTTGAGCGCCGCCTTGAATCCGAATGTCTATTGGGTTATCGCCCGGTGTCAATACCGACGTTTCATCACCCAAAGTAGCATCAGGAGTAATTTGCGCGATCGCAGGCTGATTTAAAACAACGCCAATCCAGCATCCCAATAGGCTTGTCGCTGTCCATGCCATTATCGGGAAGCTATTGCGATCGCGGCTTTTCTGATTCAAGTTTCGTGCCACCGCTACATTACATTCAAAGTAACACCAAACAACTTATCGCTGTATTTGGCTACAATAGCATCTTTCTTTGGGAAGATGGTAGTAGGGGTTTGGTTACCAAACCCCTCGCGGGCGTCGGTTTATCCACGACCTTGACGCAATACGGCTAACTCCTGTAATTGCTGGCTTTGCTGCTCCACTTGCATCGAGAGAGTATCACAGACCAAATCGCACAATTCAAACAAAAACGGGTTTGCTATTTTATAGTAGACACAAACCCCTTGCTGTTCACGGGAAACAATTCCCGCCTGGTTGAGTATTTTGAGGTGCTTCGATACGTTAGCTTGTCCCAGTCCGGTTTCTTCAATAATCTCTGTGACGTTCTTTGCACCCGCTTTCAAGCAGCAGACAATCTGTAGCCGACTGACTTCCGAGAGTACCTTGAAAAAATCTGCCATCAAGGTCAACGCCACAGGAGAGAGTTGGGAGATTCCACAATCGGATACTGAATTGGCTTTGTTGGTCTTGGTTTTGGTAACGGTGCGATTCGGCATAAGGGGTAAAACTGCGCGGTTCAGGGTTATTTACTGATTAGTCATATTATTACATACCATACATCTGTTGTCTTCGCTGTCATAGCGAGAAAACCGACTGCAGGGGCGGGTTTTACAGATAGCTTATGCCACAAACTGATACCTTGACCAAACCCGCCCTTGGGGAAGCAGGTGAGCAGAGGGCAAAATTGTCACCGGAAAATTTTTTTTGGCTAACCCCTTGACTTTATATAACCACTTGCTCATATAATGAGTTCATCAACGATAGGCGTCACTCAGTCGCGCCAGTCAAAGGGGTTTTCCGATGGGCAAACTATTTAATGAGCTAAAACAAGACATTTTGTATCAGCACGGCATGAATGCCTGCCTCAATTGCGGTGTATGTACTGCCGTTTGTCCGGCAGCCGAGTTTAACGATTACTCTCCCAGAGAGGTGATGAACATTGTCCAATCCGAAGATGACGAACTGATTGAAGACTTGCTCAAATCAGACAAAATTTGGTATTGCGGACAATGTTTCTCCTGCAAAACCCGGTGTCCCCGAGGCAACAGTCCCGCTTCAGTTATTCTTGCCTTGCGCCGACTTGCTATTCGTTACGGTTACTTCGCCGAGTCGGAAAGAGGACGACAGCAATTAATTGCCAAGCGGGTATTTGGGGAAAACATGCTCAAACGCGGCTATACCTTACTGGCAAAAAACATCTCCCCATCCCATTTTCCTGAACTGGGTGAGAACTGGGAATACTATTACGACCATATGAAAGAAATGCGTGAATGGTGGGGTGTACCAATGGACTTGGAAAATAGCCCCGGTTCGCACCGGATGATTCCCGAAAAAGACATGGAAGAAGTGCGGGCAATTTACCAAAAAACCGGTGCTGTCTCCTTAATGGATGCCGTGGAAAAAGGCATGGAAAAGAAACTCGGCAGCAAAGCGGAAGTGGAAAAATACTGGCAAACCTGGTTAGAAACTGGGGATAGCCACAACTACGAAATCAAATAAATCAGGATAAAAATCATGAAATTAGCCGGAAAAAATCAAGCCTGGGAAAGACACCAAAAACAAGTCCCCAGCGTCGATGACCCAGGTGGAAACTTATGGGGATGCTTCCGCAGTTGTTTTCTCCAAAGTGCCGCCCCTTATACCGAAGGCATCGCCTATAAGATATTAAAAAATGATCTGGGCATCGAACTGCGGGAAGCCCCTGGTCATACCTCCTGTGGGGCAATTGGATATCTTAGAAGCCTTTGGTGCGGAAATTATTGATTATCCCGAACGCCGACATTGTTGTGGGATGGGCTTCCGCCAATGTGCGTTTCCTGAAAATCGGGATTACACCGCCGGGAGTGTTTATAAGAAATTAGCCAGCCTGAAAGAAGCACACCCAGACTGTAATTTAATCTTAACCAACTGTCCGGGTTGTACCGTGTTCCTGGATGCCGAACAAGGAACTATTAAGGAAGTCTTGGAAGAAGAATTTAACGTATCCATTCTCGACTACGCCCAACTGACTGGGTTGCTTTTAGGCTATGACCCTTTTAAGGATTGTGGACTAAATGCCAAGGCGGTTCCTGTCGAACCGTTGCTGGATAAAATCGGTATTCCTTATGACAAATCTAAGACGGCTGAAGAACGGAGACGACCGTTTTAAGTCTAATAACACTGAAATAAGCATTAGGAAATCACCCCAACCTTTGATATAGCGTAGGGTGGGCATTGCCCACCAGCATACCAGTCAGTGGCATTCGTTTTAAGTCGGTGGGGACAATTAAAATCGTCATTTGTCATTTGTCATTTGTAAGGGCTTGAGGAAGATTGACAGAAGTTAACCAAGTTCGGTTTATTTCCATCAACCTCCTTAAACGACTCTTTCAGTATAGTTTCGCTTGACAAACAGCAAAATTGGTAAATATCGCAAGGATGAAAACAATGGGCAAAAATGTAGTCGTAATTGGTGGTGGTCCAGCGGGAATGGCTGCGGCTGGGAAACTCAGCGAGTTAGGACAAGAGGTTACGTTAATTGAGAAAGACGCCGAATTGGGGGGACATTTAAAGAAATGGTATAAAGTTTTTCCTGATTTTACCGATGCTTCAGAAATCATCGCTGAACTCAAAGCCGGACTCCATGGAACCCGGGTGTTAAACAATTGTACGGTGAATCGGATTGAGGGTTCAGCCCCGAACTTTACCGTAACCACTTCAACCGGGGAAAAAATTGAGGCGGCTTCGATTCTGGTTGCGACGGGATTTAACCATTTTGATGCTTCGTTTAAAGAGGAGTATGGATACGATATCTACGATAATTCTATCACCTCGGTTGAACTAGATGCCATGCTAAAACAGCAAACAGTGAAAACGGCATCGGGAAGGGCGCCACGGAAAATAGCCATGGTTCATTGTGTCGGTTCTCGCGATGAAAAAGTAAATAATAATTACTGTTCGCGAGTTTGTTGTACCAATGCGGTTAAGGTAGCAATTGAAGTTAAAGAACAGATACCTGATTGTGAAATTTACTCGGCGGCGGCGGAAATTGCGGGTTTTCTCGCCACTAAGGTTGGTTCTATCTCCCAATTTGAATCAGCGACTAATGGGCATTTTGTCAGTAAAAAGCAGGTTGTACATCAGTGAGGATTAAATCAATGATCGCCAAAAATAAATGCTTCTTTGGTATTAGAAAAGATCGCCAGGTTGATGGTGATAAAATCAGTCAAAAAGTGATGGATAAGGTGATCTCTGAGGGGGGTGAGAATGCCGCGATCGCGAGTTGTATGCAGTGTGGTACTTGTAGTGGAGGATGTACCAACTTTGAGCGCATGGATATTTCCCCCAGAAAGCTGATTCTGTTGCTGCAACGGGGTGAATGGGAAACTATTCTCAAAAGTAACACCCTCTGGTTATGTACCTCCTGTTACACCTGTACATCCCGATGTCCCCGTGGAGTACGACCAGCCGATGTAATTGAGGCGGTTAAAGCCCTTGCCATCCGCGAAGGAATTCAGAATGACTCAACCCGATTTAATCAGATCTTTGTGGAGTTAGTCAAGAAACGCGGGATTGTCTTTGAACCAGAACTTATGCATCAATATGGCGGGATTGAAGCCATGGTGGAACAAGCAGATTTGGGCATTAAATTAGCGCTTCGGGGTAAGTTGTCGCCCTTTCCGGCTAAAGTGAAAGACCCGAAAACATTTAATCAAGCATTAGAAAAAGCGAGTAAAAAATGACATATTCTTACTATCCAGGATGCAGCCTCCATTCCTCAGCCAAGGAGTTTGATATCTCGACCCGGGTGGTGATGCAAAAACTGGGAATTGAATTGGAGGAAATTGAAGATTGGTCTTGTTGTGGCGGTTCTATCGCGGCTGGGGTTTCTCATGAGGTGGGGATGGCGTTAGCGGCGAGAAATGTGGTGCTGGCGCAACAAAAAAATCGCGATCTTTTGGCATCCTGTTCGGGGTGTTATAACAAGTCAGCCAAGGCGGCTAAGGCATTAGAAAACGAGAGGGAACGCAATAAGATTACGCCGATTCTGTCGCAGATGGGGATATCGGTTTCTGACTCTAAGATCAAGGTGAGAAATGTCGTCGATGTCTTGGCGAATGATGTGGATATCTCCAGCGGGATCAAAAAGCCGTTGCGGGGTTTAAAGGTTGCCTGTTATTATGGATGTCTCTTAACTCGACCCCAGGATTTAACGGGATGGGATTCTCCAGTGCTCCCTATGTCGATGGATAAATTAGCTAAGATTTGTGGGGCGGAGGTGGTTGATTTTCGGTCAAAGACAAAGTGTTGTGGTGGACCGATTCTTGTCCCCCAGGAAAAGGTGGCGTTTGAACTGACTAAGCGCCTTTTAGATGAGGCAAAATCCTTGGGGGCAGATTGTATGGTTTTGGCTTGTCCGTTGTGTGCCAATAATTTAGAACTGAGACAGCCGGATATCGAGAAGGCGTACAATGTTTCCTATAAGTTGCCCATTCTTTATATCACGGAAATTATTGGCTTGGCGTTAGGGATTAAACCGGGGAAACTGGGGATTAACAAGCACGTTGTTTCACCTAAACCTGTTTTGGATAAATTGGGATTATGAGCTGATAAATATACCACAATTCCTGGTGTGACACAGTGAAAATCGTGGAATATATTTTACGGGTTTTCTGGGGGCAAAGTTTGTGGGCGCACGTCTGTGTGGTAAAAGGGCGCACGTCTGTGCGCCCCTACAGTTCTAATCCATTAGATTAGGTCTGCTATACAAGTAGGTTGGGTTGACGACAGGAAACCCAACAAAATATTAGGCTCGCAGATCTTCCTATAAACCCAATTATTACCATCAATTTAGGCGTGTCACACCACTATGAACCACAACTTGATATTAAGCAGACTTTCCCAGCGCCTCTGTAGAGGTATTATCGGCAATGTCTCTACTACCTTGCATCCTTGTAGTTGCTTAATTAACTATCTAGTGATATTTTTAATTAAATAACTACAAGTTTCCCAGGCAAGGCGGGAAACACTCTCAGCCAATAACCTAGGATGAATGGTACTGACTGGTATGCTGGTGGGCAATGCCCACCCTACGATATATCAAGCGAACTCAAACAGCTTATTTCAGTGCCATTGAACCTAGGATTGCCGTAACCATTGGGCAATCGGTGCAGAGTGTCAGAACGCCGAAAAATCTACTGTTAGTTTAGATTAAGTATCATGTTCAACAATGTCGGACGCTTAGATCAGATTGTTCGCTTACTATTAGCAGAGCTTTTGCTTTATGCAGGGTTGAGTGTTTATCAAGATACGGGCTTAGTGGTTGGATTGGATATCGCCGCCGCTGTGCTTGCTTTCAGTGCGGCGATTGGCTTTTGCGGCATTTATCGCTTACTGGGCATCAACACTCGCCAGCCTCACGAGCATCCACCCGCGTAACCTTCATGCCCGTTCGAGCAACCATTCATTAAAAGTAGGAGAAATCATGAAAATTGCTGTCGCCAGTCAAAATAAAACAAGCATAACCGAACATGCTGGACATTGCCATAAGTTTTGGATTTACGACATTAAAGACAATGAAATCATCGCTAAAACTATTTTGGAATTGTCCCCCGAACAGTCATTTCACAATAGCAAACCCAATGACTCTCATCCGTTAGATGATGTGCAGGTTTTGATTGCTGGGGGAATGGGAAAAAATTTGGTACACCGTCTGGAACAGAAGGGAATTGAACCGGTGATTACGAAAGAAACGGATCTAGATAAAGCGGTTGACGCCTATCTTAATGGTTCTTTGGTGACAGAAGATAGTGAATGTCATGATCATGAACATGAGCATCAACACCGTCATCAACACCGTCACGGATGTGAGACTGTAAGTGAGACTTAGAACCAATGGCACTGAAAATTTGTTTTTGGCGATCGCCGAAACCATTAATATACCGTAGGGTGGGCAACGCCCACCATCATTAATCAGTGTTTAGACATTGGTCAAATAAATCGATTATCCTGGCTAATCAAAGGTGAATTAATCGGATTTACTCTGTTGCCCCTGCTAGCAGCAGTTATGGCAAGAACCAGCGGCTGGAGTTAACGAAAAAACTGCCGATTTCCCGCTGGGAAAGCAAATTGATGCCCATCGACTGATCTGCACAGTATTGTTAAAATGGTGTATTACAGTAGTCAGAAAAAAGTCCTATTTTACTCTTCTTTGGGTGTATTACATCGAGTATGCAACCGCTGTAGTGGCGTGGCACACCTTATTTGATGAATTAAGCATTAGCCCGGAAACCGTAGGGGCGCATAGACGTGCGCCCGATTCAATGGTCACATCTAATCCACAATTTTAGCTGTGTCAGTCCAGTCGTGGCGTGGCACACCTTATTTGATGAATTAGATTCGGCTTGTAGTAAGGGATGCGAGCCCTATCTTTTGTTGGGTTTCCTGTCGTCAACCCAACCTACAACCTATCCCACAATTTTAGCTGTGTCAGTCCAGTAGCCACGGGAGAGGAATTTTAAACAGTGGTAGAATAGACCAAGAGCCAATCTAATTAATTACTTAGAGTTGGCTCGCTCAAATCGTTCTAGAACTTGCAGCCAGGTCTATTCTCTCCACTCAACAGAGTTGCTTCGGCTTACGCAGTATCTACGAAAAGGTCGATCATCCCATTTTCGTGATCGATATCGATGAACAAGGACATTACCGTTATACCGATTTTAATCCCGTAGCTAAAAAAAAAATTGGCGCTATCTGTTGCAGTCATAGTGGGAAAACGCGACATTGGAGTGATAGCGAAGTAGACTTGTTAGAACGGGTAGCCGATAAACTGGCGATCGCGCTTACGCAAGCTGAACTCTACGCCCAAACTCGCTCAATTGCTGAATCAGAAGCCCAGAAAGCCAAATTAATGCGATTGATGCTTTAGAATCCGCTTGTGTGAAGCAGCCAAGGATTGATATTTTGACTCAAACAGTAGACGATGAAACTGTAGCGATTCGCGTTCAGGATAATGGAGTGGGAATACCAGCCAAACTCAAGTCACGAGTGTTTGAACCGTTTTTCACCACCAAACCTGTTGGCAAGGGAACGGGATTAGGATTATCAATTAGTTATAAAATTGTGGAGAAACATCGCGGCACTCTCGACTATCGTTCACAACCCGGAAAAGGCACTGAGTTTGTCGTGAAACTTCCGCGATCGCATAAAAAATCATAATTTAGAAAGTGGATTTGATTGTCGATGATCAAGCCTTGTTTCTGGATACACCCGCAGGAATGGTGGTGATTTTAGGCTGCGCTCATTCAGGTGTGATTAATACCCTCAATTATATTGCCCAAATCACCGGAACTGATAAGTTTTACGCCGTAATTGGGGGAATGCACCTGAACCGGGCGAGTCGCGATCGCGCTCACGCAACGGTGGAAACCTTGGCGAACTATCAGGTTCAGGTATTAGGGGCAAATCACTGTACCGGAACAGCCGCGATCGTGTTTTTGTGGCATCATTTTCTAGGCAACTGTATAAGCTGCCATGTTGGTACTCGCTTAGGGTTTGGCATTTGAACGTTGGCACTTTTTTTGCCGAGTGTGTGATGCGATCGCCTCGTAATCACCTCTAATTTAGAACGTCTGCCCAGTGTAAACCGAGCGAACTTCTCCATTACGTCGAATAATGGCTTCTCCGTTGTTGATATCCACTAACATCCAGCCACTTGTGCCAATGGCTTCACCCATGTTAATTCGCTGAGTGATCCCATCAATTTCAAATAAGGCAGCAGAACGTTCGCCTAACTCTAGCACTCCCACTAGAGTATGTTTGACCGGAGGCGGCGGTGGCGGTGCTGGTGGCGTTGGCGGTGCTGGTGGCGTTGGCGGTGCTGAGGCTGTTGGCGGTGCTGAGGCTGTTGGCGGTGCTGAGGTTGTTGGCGGTGCTGATGGAGCAACCGTTGGAGGGGGTAGTGGCGGTGTTTGGATAGTGACTTGAGGTGGTGGTGGGGTGGGTAATGGCGGATTGGCAGCAGGTGAAGGGGCTGGGGCTGGCGGAGAGGCTACCGAGGAGTTGGCGGGGGGTACAGGCGGTATCCAGGAATTTTGGGGTGGATAAACCGGATAGTAGATTCTTTCCAAAATTGTACCCGGTGGATTCGCACCTAAGTTGGTCGAAACTGGAGGATTTCCACCACCTGCGATCGCGGCTTGTTGTCTGTCTTTAGCTTTACTGTCAATTTTTTTTAGCGCATCCAAAGCATAATCTCCAAACTCGGAATCCGCTGCTGAGGGGAGTTGGGTTTCAGTAGACGGTGAGGTGATAAAGTTGGGCAACCAGGGTGCAAACCGTTGTTTCTGGGTAATCAGTAGCAACAGTGCGGTTAGACCCACTGAAATCAGAGCCATTACCAATAAAAATTTATCAATAGACCAACCTGCTCCTTTGCCATGGGAACGGGTACTCTTTGTCCCTTTCGTCTGTGCAGACTGGGTTTGGGACGTTTCCTTTTTCTCTCCAGATGGCTGTTCCACCAAGTCTTGAGCAGGTATCACGGCGGGAGGCGCGGTGATGGGGGGAATCACAATCGACTGTAAAGATACATAGTCTGGCTTAGTCGGTTCCGTCGGTAATTTGCTACTCCCTTCCAAGATACGGTCAAGATCTGCAAATAAATCATCCATTAACTTATCCGCATCGGCTTCGGCTGACCAAGCCGGGATAGTAGTGGAGGTGGTTGATGGCTTGTTTGCCTTTTCGTGAGTACTGACGTCGTGAGACATAATGGCTCGCCCTTGTGGCTATAGAATTCTCTATATTAAGATGCTCTAAAGCATTTCCTATCGCTTAGATTAGCAATCAAATTACCGATCTGAGAAAAAATTCTCATACTTGCCGATAACGTAGTGCGCTTAGCACTTAGGCTGGTAAGCACAGCTTTAACTTATTTGGCTAAAGCTCCGTGTCTTTAGACCGGGGTTGCTTACCTTTTTAGCAAAATTCTGTACGATCTTAAGTCCAATGGCGATATTGTTGGTCTACTTCTGTTGATTGGCTTTAGCGTTACGTCGCCACATCTGGGGTTTGATGCGTCGCAAGGCTGATGCCGGAAATCGTTGATGCCATTGGTGATCTGAAAGTGTCGCCAGTTCCGCTAACTTGGGCGCTACATTCCCTGGATAGGGTTCAAAGTCGGCTAAATCCGTCCCTTGAGCAAAGCGTTGGTTCCAAGGACAAACATCCTGACAGATATCACACCCAGCTACCCAACCCTCTAAATGAGGGGTGATGGATGGGGGGAGTTCCTCCGCTCGATTTTCAATTGTATGATAAGCGATACAACGATTGGCATCTACGACAAAGGGTTTAACAATTGCTCCGGTCGGACAAGCCTCCAAGCAACGGGTACAGGTTCCGCAATGTTGGGTATGGGGAGTATCGGGTGTCAAAGATAAGTTGGTTAAAACTTCTCCTAAAAACACCCAACTGCCATACTCTCGCGTAATTACATTACCATTTTTAGCGATCCAACCAATTCCGGCACGTTCTGCCCACACTTTATCTTGTACTGGACCTGTGTCTACATAGTAACGAGCTTGGATTCCTTCCCCTTGGGCTTGTAGCCAGTGGGTCAATGCTTTGAGTTTTTTGAGCATTACCTTATGGTAATCTCGTCCCCAAGCGTAACGGGATATCTTCGCGTAGTCGTTTCCCTGAGGACGTTGGTGAGGTGTGTAGTAGTTTAGGGCAACTGAAATAACTGATTTAACCCCTGGTATACAGGTATGGATATCCAAGCGGCGAGGATTCTGCATCCAGTCCATGTCAGCATGATAACCCTGAGCCAACCAGGTTTTTAGGTGTTGAGTGGCTTGTTCGTCAGCATTCCCCTCTACCCCTGCAATACCACAGCGATGAAATCCTAGCGATCGCGCTTTTTGCTTAATTTGATTGCTTTGGTCATTTGTCCTTTTTCCTTTGTCCTTGGTCATCACAGGGCATACTTTTGCAAGTTTTTCTATTATGAATGAAAGCCATTCCTACCAACAATCAGAAAAGAAATGACTATAGAGGGCATTACCCAGTCCGTGATTTTGCGTTACGTTGAAACGATGAATGCTGGCGATTATGAAGCAACAGCCGCCTTGTTTACGGATAACGGTGTGATGCAGCCGCCGTTTGAGGAACCCATTGAAGGAAAAGCCGCGATCGCAACCTATCTAAAGGCTGAAGCCATTGATATGCAGCTGTTGCCCAAAACGGGAGTTGTGGAACCCCAAGAAAGCGGGGATACTCAAATTCAAGTCAAGGGCAAAGTAAAGACACCGCTCTTTAGTGTCAATGTGGGCTGGATATTTATTCTCACTCCCGAACAAACGATTAGTTTCGTCAGAATTAAGCTGTTAGCGTCACCTCAAGAACTCCTCAGCTTCAGACGCTCAACCAATGACGAATGACTAATTAAGCCGCCACTTGCTCCCAGGAACGAGCTAGCCTTTGACGCCCCAACTCAATATCTCTGGGTGCACAAAGCCAATCGGGATGAGCTGTCATCAATAAACTCTCTAATGCTTCTTGGTCAAATAAATGCCAGACCACCGCGCCGTCAATTTCAGTCGCGATCGCGTAGCAGTTGGCGCTGATACACTCAATGGTCAAGGTATTGGCAATTCGCACTACTTCCATGCGAGCGCCCGGTTGAAGACTTCGGAACCGCCGAATGCTTTGCTTCCATTCCTTAAGTGATGACACCGTTAATCCTGGAATCGCTACCTGGATATCCGGATCACCATTGATGGCAATCCAGTAGTGGCGTGATGGATCAATTCCTTCCAACCATGGGGAATCGTCATCTAGTCGGTAGCGGGGAGACAAGATAAACGGCTGTGTCATAGGAACAAAATTTTTGATTGCACTAAACTTAACGGCTAACTCTTGTTTAAAAATGCTCACCAGCAAGAGAACAAGGGGCATCCTTAAACAGATATCTCAAGTCGCTCTTGAGACTTAACTATTTAAAATCCTATAGATTAAGATATCTAAATCAAGCAAATTTAACAAACCTTATAGATTTCATTAGAAATATCGGCTTTTTTATAAAATCTTGTAACAATTACTGCCCCACATTCGATAATGTGTTATAATTATATGTTTTTAAAAATAGGGGCAATCAGCAATCATTCGTCAGCTTTAGGCAAGCTCGTTTCCATCTTGAGACAGTTGCGACCGTTGATCTGCAAGCGATACTCGACTCTATCCATAAGCTTTTGCATAATCAGCCAACCATATCCGCTTTCTTGTTTAGCTTCTGGAGAGGGTTGATTATAGTTAGTGATGTCATACCCTTTGCCGTGATCCCAAATTTCCAAAGCAATGTCTCGCTCTTTGAGTTCCAAGCGAATCAAGATGGGTAAATTGGGTTGATCGCGATGAGCATGACGCACAACATTGGAATAGGCTTCCACTAACGCCAGTCTTAACCGACTCGATTGACGTTGCCAATCCACTGAATCTCCTAATGCTACCTCCAAACTTCCCAGTAACCAGCTTTCGACAATGGTCAAAAACTTCAAGTCACTTGGTACATGCAGCTCCGTTTTCATCAACTATAAAACCTCCATTGAGAGAATCGTTTGATCATCTTCCTGAACATTGTTAGTCTCCTCGCGGATGCGAACTAATAAATGGGGTAGATTAAAGGGAGCTGGCTCCTGAAGCAGAAGTTGCCAAAGACCTAATGTTCCCAGCATTGAATTCGTCAGGGATTTACTAGATTTATGGTTTTGAGAATCGGAGCAATGCTTAACCTGCTTCACCGTTGCTTCTGTAATACCATCACTGATCAGCAGCAAAACATCACCTGTATGTAACGTCAAAGTTCCAGCTTTTGCCTGCCATTCAGGTAGAATACCCAAAGGAATCCCCCTAGCTTGTAGGTAATCCGGTTCTACTGTTACAGATGATTCCGGTGCAGATTGCTGTTGGGCAACTAAACGATGAGCCCAAACCAAAGGATAAATGTGACCCGCGTTAGCATAGACAAGCTGCCGCGAGGTTGGCGTATATCGTGCTAAAACCATCGTGATAAAACAGTTGGTACTGAATAGATCATCTGACATAATGCTGTTAAGGTTTCCCATTACCACCTCAGGTTCTGGAGAGATTTCTTGAGCCAATTCTCGGCGCAAAATAGAAATCGCACTTGCCATAAATAAAGCAGCGGGGACTCCCTTTCCCGACACATCACCAACGGCTAACCAAACATCTCCCTGGGGATGCACGTATACTTCAAAAAAATCACCGCCAACTTCTCTTGCTGGGTAGCAGTGGGCTTGTACTCTAACCCCTTCCACATCGGGTAAACTTTGGCGTAACAAATTATTTTGAATCTGGCGAGCCACCTCCAATTCAGCCCGCATCTGTTCGGCTTGTAACTGGGTGCGTTGGTAAAGTTTTGCCTGAGAAATTGCTAAAGCTGCCTGTTCAGCGACAGCTTCAATGAGTTGAATGTCCTCTGACATCCAGGGATGATCACACTGTTGCTTATAAAGAGATAGCACTCCCAATAGCTGTTGTTGCCAGATCAGAGGAACAACCAGATGTACCGAATGATTACCATCACTGAGTTGTTGAACAAGCTGGGTTTTCCGGAACTCCAGAACATTTTGAACAATCGGTTCAACATCAGGTAAAGATTTAGAGTCTTTTGTTGGCTCAGCTTGGTAAGAGAATGATTCTGAAATCAGGTGATTACCATCGACAGGTTGCAGGATACAACTCGTTGCCTCGAACGTTTGACCAATCGTGGTGACAACAGTTTGCAACATACTGCTATAGTCTAGGGATTCGCGAATGGCTGTTGTCACGACATTAAAGAGTTCTTCGCGACGTAAAGCGCGGCTCAGTTCATTGGTTCTTTGTTTGAGGACTCGGTAGGTATCCGCTGCCTGTTGAACGATGACTTTTAGGCTTTCCGGATTCCAGGGTTTGGTAATATACTTAAATACTTTGCCCGAGTTAATTGCTTCTACTAAATCTTCAACGTCTGTATACCCCGTTAAGAGAATACGAATTGTATCGGGGAAGCGATTAACTGTTTTCCCCAAGAATTCTGTACCATTCATCAGGGGCATCCGCTGATCAGAGATAATGATTGCCATTTCTCCCTGTTCATCCAAAATGCTTAGAGCGCTCATTGCTCCATCGGCTTTATAAACCCGGAACTCTCGCCGAAACGTTCTATATAATAAATCTAAATTGTCAGGCTCATCGTCCACTATCAATAATTTGAGTTTATCTGCCTGACTCATTCTGTTTACTCCGGTTTCTGCTTTAGTTAGAAACAATAAGTTAAGGGGATTAAAAGTTATTACCTTTTGAACTCAAAACTGGCTGAGGATAGTTTTCAGTTATCCTTTTTTCTTTCGCTTTGTCATAAATTCCCCAATCTATTAATTTATTTATGCTGACAAAAATTATAATCATACCATATATATATTTGGCGGAAATTAATTAGCGGTTTGTTTTCCAAGAGCAGGCGGTCTGCACGAAGCCAGCTATCTAGATTACCCTTTTTTCTCTAGCTTAACCTTCTTCTGGGGCAACGTGGTTGCTACTCAGATTATACTTTCTCGTTTAAGGCAGGGGTGCAGGAGTGCAGGAGTGCCCTCATTGCGGGTGTAGTCTTGACCGCGACCATAATGCAGCAATTAACGTGAAGCCTACACCAACCTGAGTACAGGTATGGTGTAGGAGATGTCACCGAGTTACTCCCTGCACGACTGGGCGAATGGCAGAACCATCAAAAAGTCCCGGATTCCCTGCCCAATTAAAATCATTAATTCGTAAGCTAATCGACCCTAACTCCTGAACTGGGTTGTAGCGCAGGAGAATACTGTAAGTACGACGGCTATATTCCAAAAATAAATCCGTACTGATTTCCTCACCCGTGTCCAAATTGTAAGATGTCTGAAAACCAGCAAGAAACGGACCATAGATTTGTTGGGTGATGCCAGCAGAAAGAACAATTCGATCAGCAACTCGGTCAAAAGGAAATGGGGATAAGTTACCGCGTGCGACCTGAGTGTAGCTGAGGTTAAATCGAGTGTAGTCGAGATAGGGTCGAGAAAAATGCCCTAGCTGACCCACAAGCCCAATCGTACCACTGAGGGATTCCTGGGTATCGCCACTACTATAGGCACTAGCAACCCCTGTTGCCACTCCCTGTAGTGCCAAGAAAGGAACTACAGGTGTTGGTGTATATCGTAATCCTTCGGTGGGGGTTAAGGGTAACGCTTCACCTCGCCAGAGGGTAAAACTTCGGCTTAACGATGCACTGGCTTGATAGCGTGTCAAGTCGATCCGATTATTATCTCGTGGAGGGGGGGGTAGCAAGTCTGGTCGGTCTGTATCGGCGTTGATAGCCTGAATACCTGCTTGATAGAAGAGATTGATACCCGTGTCGCCTAAGGGAATCACTGGGGAGGTGACTACCGCTCCCAGACTCTGTTGCACGGTTTGAAAGCCCAAAGACCCGTTAAAGAGGCGATCGCGAAAGCTATATTCCAGATTCAAGTTATGGGGTAAACCTGTACCGATAACCTGTTGAAGTCGTACACTGGCTCTGAGTTCTTCTTCAAACTCATCGGGTTCAAGACTGGTGAAGACGGCTGAAGCCCGTAGGCTTGTCCGAGGGGTAAAGGTGGCATCCAGTCGGGCTTTGAGACCGAAAGACGAGGGGTCTAAAAGACTACCACTATTATCTTTTCCTGGGGTATTGGGGTTATTTTCACCCAAGACGGCTCTCTGGAGAAAGTATTGGGGGGTGACTTGAAATCGTACCCCTGGAGTGTTGACAATATTAAAGGGTCGCTCGATAAATAAACCGCCGCGATCATCATCATCGAAGCCAAACTGGATTAAACCAGGTTCCCGTTCGCGACGATCAATAATCACGCGATCGCGAAATGTTGGTACCGATAAACCTTGATCAAATACCAACCGTGGACGAGTGGCAACGATTTCATCCACTAAGGGTGAAATCCGGCGAAATCGAGCCGTTTGAGCTTGTAATTCTAGTTCAGGTGGGGAAAAGGGATCATTGGTGATCCGTACATTTTGGGCGATCGCTTCTGAACCCTCAAAATCAATGCGATCAGCTTCATAGCGGAATCGGTTGATTGTCCCTGTAGCCTGAGGCGCACCCGAAACTACATTTGAGAGATTTCCGGTAGTTGTTGTGCCAAAACCTCCTCCAATAAAGAAGGAATAAAAGCCTGGATTGGTTACGCCTTGAAGGGGTTGATTGCTGATAATGCGATCGCTGATCGGTCGTTGTTCTTCTGGAGCATTTGGATCAGCCGGGGAGGGTAAGATAGTTAAATCAGTACCTGATGTCGGGACGTATAATTCACCACTGGCATCAAAAATCACGCCGCTATCCTGAACAAAGGAATACTCAAAGCGTTGACCCCGTAAAACCTGATTCCCTCGCGTCAAGGCTACATTATCCTCAGCCACCAAAATCCGATTCGGTAGGTTCACCTGGACGCGATCTGCTTCCAGCAAAGCACCGCGAAACTGCAACATGACATTTCCCTGAGCGGTAATCACCTGTCGCTGTTGATCATATTCTTGTTGATCAGCAGTCAGTTCCAGCACCCCCGTGATTGGACCTGGAGCCGCCGATTCAGGAGTTTGTGAGGAAGGATTGGGGGTTGGCTCGGAGGGAAGCGATCGCGGCTGTCGCTCATGGACATCTGGTACAGGGACTAGCTCTGGGTTAGGTATCGATGGAGTATCGGGTTGGGGGATAGTAAATTCAAACTCTCTCATCTCTCCTCCCCGCTCTTGAGTGATGATACGTTCAACGTTTGAGAGTTCCAGGGTTACGGCGGAAGAATCTATTGGGTTTCCATTCGTTGTCTTTGAGGCTAAGCTGACTGAAGTTTCTTCAGTGGAGGATTGAAACCCTTGTTCCTGATCAGTCGCGCTAACAAGAGGACTCAAGGTATCAGGAGCAATCCCTTTTGCCATCTGTTCTCGCGTTAAAGCCTTTGTTTGGTCATTTATCCTTGGTGTTTGACTAATAGTCAATGACGGAGCTGGCGTAGTTGAAGTAGGGCTAAACTGGGCATGTTCATTTAGACTTGTGACATGCTGCGGCAAATCCTCACCCGCTAAACCCTTCCTGACATCTGTACTCCCCGACACCTCGGCTCCCTGGCTCTGTGTGGGGGCATAACGGACAGAAATCGGTGGTCTGAGCAAGGCAGCCTGTGAGGAGGTTATATCATAAGAAAACTCCGGTGCTAACGTTTCTGGTGAAGTTGGTGTCGCCAATCCCTTGGGAATTTCCTGGGGAAGGTGAGTCGATACTGAACTCACAGGTGAGGACGAAAGGTGAACAACAGCGTCCTCAGTCGTTAACGATTGAATAATGGCAGGTGTTTCAGGCGGCTGAACGGGTTGGGGCATTTTTCAACAATAACGGTCGAAGGAACAAATCCGAAGCGTACCCCCTTACCGCGCCTAATCAAAGCGGGGCGAGGTACGCCTCGCCCCTTTGAAAAATTCAGGGATGAAGCAAGTACAATTTACTCCAGATCCCGTCGCTTGGGGTTACGAGCCGGATCGTTTGACAGGAAGCCAAACACAAATAAAGCAACGAAAATACTAACAACGATATAGACCACAATCTTGAGTGTCAGCATCTTGAATATCTCCCAGAGGTATGAATCATCGAATTGGCGGTTGTGTTGCGTTTTGCAACAACTTTTTTAATCATACCCAATGGTGGTCTCCTTGTTGATAGGCAAAGTCTACTCACGCTCAGGATAAAGGTACGATACCCAACCGGGTTTTATCCTACGTCCTAATACACATCAGACTTTTTTAGTCAAGACTTGTTTAGTAAGCAAGTGAGTTCCCTTACCTATAGCGTTTTTGCCGTCATCGAAAAATGAGCCTAAACCTTTTGCTGATGGGATTTTAGCCTTAAGCTGACACCGATAAACCGAAGTCTGTCACTAAAACAGTATTAAAAGTCTCATCCTTTGTGTAAAAGTATGTACACAATGTTATCCGTGTAAGACTTGAAATTTTGTCGCTCTATGCAGCCTATTCGCACTTTTAACGTTTCTCCCGCTTTGCCAGAAGCCTTGGAACCATTACGTAATCTGGCATACAACCTGCATTGGGATTGGAATGTAGAAACAAAAGATTTGTTCCGACGCCTAGACCGTAAACTTTGGGAATCCACCCGTCATAATCCTGTTTTGATGTTGGGGATGATTAGCCAAGCCCGTCTGGAAGAAGTGGCTGAAGATGATGGGTTTCTGGCACAAATGGAACGGGCATCTCGACAGTTAGACGACTACCTCAAGGAACGAACCTGGTATCGTAAACATCGTGGCAACAGCGATGAAAAGGAATGCTATGCCTACTTCTGTGCCGAGTATGGATTAGTCGATTGCCTGCCCATTTATTCCGGGGGCTTGGGTGTCTTGGCTGGCGATCATCTCAAATCAGCCTCTGACCTCGGTTTGCCTTTAGTGGCGGTCGGTTTACTCTATCAAGAAGGATACTGCGCCCAATACCTGAATGCGGATGGTTGGCAACAAGAGCGCTATCCCATTAATGACTTTTACAATATGCCGGTGCACTTAGAGCGCAATGGTGATGGTTCAGAAGTGCGGATTGCCGTAGAGTATCCAGGTCGTACTGTTTATGCTCGCGTTTGGCGCGTGCAAGTGGGAACGGTTCCCCTGTACCTGCTTGATACCAACATTGAACCAAATAATCCCTACGATCATGACATCACCGACAGACTCTATGGGGGTGATCTGGATATGCGGATTCACCAAGAGATGATGTTGGGGATTGGTGGGATGAGAGCCTTAAAAGCCTTGGGATACAAGGTCAATGTTTATCATCTCAACGAAGGTCACTCCGCTTTCTTAATTCTGGAACGCATCCGTCGGTATATTGAGGAAGAAGGGTTAAGCTTTGCCGAAGCGAAACAATTGGCTCAGTCAACCCAACTGTTCACCACCCATACCCCTGTCTCGGCGGGATTTGACCTATTTCCTCCCGATAAGGCGATGTACTATGTGGGTCATTATGCGAATATCTTTGGTTTATCGCGGGAAGAATTTCTGGGGTTGGGACGAGAAGATACGGGGGATTTGGAATCCCCCTTCAGTATGGCAGCTTTGGCAATTAAAACCTCTAGCTTTATTAATGGCGTTAGTCGGTTGCATGGGGATGTGTCACGCCAGATGTTCCATGGACTGTGGCCCAATCTGCCTCTTGATGAAGTCCCCATCACCTCGATTACCAATGGGGTTCATGCTCGCAGCGTAGTGGCAAAGGCAAATCAGGAACTGTATGACCGCTACTTAGGTCCGAACTGGTCAAGCCGCAAAGCAGAAGATCCCTTATGGGATCGGGTGGCTTCGATTCCGGATGAGGAGTTGTGGCGCAATCACCAAGCCTGTCGTTCTGAAATGGTCATGTCTGTACGGGAACGCTTACAATACCATTTGCGCGATCGCGGCGCTACACCTGCCGAAATTGATCGGGCGCGTGAGGTTTTAGATCCCAGCATTTTGACCATTGGCTTTGCCCGTCGGTTTGCCACATACAAGCGGGCAAACTTATTCCTGCGGGATCTCGATCGGATTAAAAAAATTATCCAAGGCAATAAAGAACGCAAAATTCAGTTTGTCATTTCGGGTAAAGCTCACCCCAAAGATATGCCTGGGAAAGATTTAATCCGCGACATTATCCATACAATTCGCGAAGCGGGATTGGAGAACTCGGTCGTTTTTGTTCCCAACTATGACATCCACATTGCCCGATTGATGGTATCGGGGTGTGATATCTGGTTAAACACCCCTCGTCGTCCCCGTGAGGCGTCTGGAACCTCTGGGATGAAGGGTTCGATGAATGGTCTAATGAATGTCAGTATCCTTGATGGATGGTGGGACGAAGCAGATTACGTGCGAACAGGTTGGCCCATCGGTCATGGGGAAGAATATGATAATCCTGAGTACGAAGATGAGGTAGAAGCTAACGCCCTTTACGACCTACTAGAACAGGAAATCGTCCCCCTGTTCTATAATCGCGACAATGAAGGATTACCCCGTGGGTGGATTGCCAAGATGAAAGATGCAATTCGGCTCAACTGTCCTGTGTTTAATACCGCTCGTATGCTCCGAGATTATGCGATGCGTGGTTATTTCCCAGCGAGCGAACGCTACAAGGCGATGACTAGCGAGGGATATCAACCGGTGAAAGAACTCGCTCAGTGGAAGCAACATTTATTTGAACACTGGTACAGTATTAAAGTTGAAGACATTGACATTGCTGCTCCCAGCGATCTCATGGTCAATCAATCGGTTGCTGTGAAAAGCCGCATCAACCTAGCTGGATTAACGGCTGATGATGTACAGATAGAACTCTATCAAGGTTCAGTCAATGCCAATGGGCAAATTGTTAATGGCGTACCAGTAGTGATGGATTACCAGGGAACTGACGCACATAATGTCAGTATTTATACGGCTGATATCAGTTATAGTGCCAGTGGATTACAGGGTTTGTCTCTCCGGGTATTTCCCAAACACCAAAACCTTTCTAGTCTCTATGAACCTGGCTTAGTTCTCTGGGCTTCCTAGTATTAGAGATGGGGGGAGTCGGCTGACAGGTGTAGGGATGTAGGGGCGGGTTTTACAGATAACATGAGAGCACCCAACTGATAACTTGACTAAACCCGCCCTTCTCCAATAGCTGAAAATTAGAATGGGTAAGGGTTATGGCTTAAGTTGACACGGATGGTCGGGGCGGGTTTAGTCACTTATGGGTGCAACCGAAAAGATAGTAGTTAAACCCGCCCCTACAGAGGCGTCAGATACCGTAAAAAGTTAGCAAGTTCTCTCTTCTGTTGCTGTACGAGGAGAACTTCAGGTTAAAAGTAAACAGGGGCATTAACTTTTCCTGCCAATATCTAAAACTCTCCAAGTCATTACAGCACTGACGATGCCAATCAATACGCTCAAGCCAAAGATTAAACTAAAACTTGCCCAATGGTTTAGTGCGGGTGTAGGTTGATTAGCAGGGACTGGTAAAATACTATTGACAATCCCTTCTGCTTGTTCGGTCAGTGCAGACGCAGCCAGCGCTGCAGTGCTAATTCCCACACTCGCGATCGCGACGGTTTGGTTGAGAGTGCGTTCGTTCTTGGTTTTCTCAATTTCGATGATTCCAGCAATGGTTTTTATACAGGTTTCTAGGGGATTTAATCCGGCTTTCAGGGTTTGGTAATCGCTGTGGATGTGGCGGAGAAATTTCTCCGTCGCCATCTCACCAAATGCTTGCAGGAAGCCGAGATCACTGGTGGGGTCAAGTTGTGCGATCGCTTCTACTCGCTTGATATAGTTCTGAGTATTTTCTTCAATGTTCAAGGCTTGTTCTTGCAGATAACCTAAACCGCTTTCGTAGTCGTGGGATATCCACAAAGCATAGGCTAAGTCCCGTTGCCATTTGGCGATAATATCTGTTAGTGGAATTATATTTTTTTAACGCAGAGGACGCAGAGGTTTACGCAGAGGTACGCAGAGGAGTTAATGGATTTTTGTGAAAATTTTATATGTTTTTTTGAGAGATTGGGTAAATAATTAAAAATTATATTATTGAAGTATTTTTGGGGTGTTAAAGAATATTTAAAAAGGCTAAAGCCTTTACTACAAAAGACGATGAACTACGAACCTAACCTAATTTTTAATATTGGAGGGAGATTGCCTGGTCAAAATTTGCCAGTATTTCTTCATTTCGTCCATTAAAGTTAACGGTGAAGATTGTCATCCGTCATTTGTCATTTGTCAGGGTTTGAAGAATATTTACATAATTTAACATAGTTGAGTTTATTTCCACCAACCGACTGACTCCAATATGAAGTGCTGAATGTGGACTCTAAGATTGAGGTGACAAGGTGCGTAAATCCTCTAACACCTTTGTCACAGACTGATATCTATCCATGAAGTAGTAGCGCACCATCTTTTCTAATATCTCAGCTAGTTCATCACTCACATTTGCCAAATGACGCCAGCTAATTTCGCCTGTCTCTGAATCCAGCACTAACTGGTGAGGAGGAATGCCTGTCAGCGCTTGAATCCCAATCACCCCAACAGCATAAATATCGCTACTCAGAGTGGGGTGTCCAGCGTATTGTTCTGACGGTGCATAGCCACGAGTACCAACCGCCACCGTATTATGTTCTTGTGTATCGTGTTCCTGATCAAGCTTTTGTTGGGGTTGAATCTGTTTGACTGCCCCGAAATCAATTAGCACCAATTGTTCATCGGCTTGGCGACGAATAATGTTACTGGGTTTGATATCCCGGTGAATAACATGATGCTCATGGATAAACACCAGAATTTCTAAGAGTCCTTTGAGTAACTCGACGACTTGCCCTTCTGGCATACGCTTATCCACAGGTAGCTCGTCGCTGAGTGATTCTCCTTTAATGTATTCTTCGACAAGGTAGAATTCCCGACTTTCTTCAAAATATGCCAGTAATTGGGGAATGTGAGGATGTCTGCCCAACTTTTCTAAGATTTCTGCTTCTGTATGAAAGAGGCGTCTGGCAATCGCAAGAAATCGTTCATCGCGACGGGCTGGTTTTAAATGCTTAACCACACATTTGGGTTTACCTGGTCTTTGGGTATCTTCAGCTAAATAGGTCAGACCAAATCCTCCAGAACCGAGAACTCGATTAATCTTATAGCGTCCGGCTAAGAGGTTGGGATTGTCTGAGGGTTTAACCGTTGGCGCGGGTTGGCTCGGAACTGACTCAGGTGTCCAAATTGCCGTTGAATCCCCTTCCTGCTGCGATGGGGCAATAGCCGTTTCTTCGCTGAGGGTTACCTCTTGCTGTTGTGCAATCAGAGTCTTATCCTCATCTTCCTGAATGGTTATAGGAGCGCTGGTTCTACTATCCTGTAACATACCCTGAAGGGCGATGAGGTTATTTTCTTGTTCTTGGAGTAGACGGGCAAAATGGGCGCGTTCTTGCTGATTTTGGTAGGCGTTGTAAGCCAAGACAGCCGTAGATGCCATCACCAATCCCAAGGCTGGTGTCATTACGGGTATCCAACCCGCCTCCAGAAAAACGATAAAGGATACGCCGCCCAAAAGACCCACCGCTAGCGTCTCAGCCAGGAGCAGTTGCCAGATATTGCGGGTGATTCGCACTCCTAGTGCACCGGTGAAGGACCAACCCCAAATCCAGATCACTTCGACCCAATTGGGCCAAAACCAAAAAAGCTGGCGTCCATTCAGAACAGTACTGAGCAGTTGACTAATGATTTGACCATGTATGACAACTCCCGGCATTGTCTCTATAATTAGCCCTTGTGAACTATAAGGAGTAGAAAATCTATCTTTTTCACTGGGGGCGGCGATTCCAATTAAGACAATGCGGTCTCGAACCAAGCTGGGATCAAGGCGACCTTCGAGAACCTCAGTTAAGGTCACGGTATCGGCTAGCTTGTCCGGAGAGCGATAATTCAATAAAATTTGATAGCCACCAGTATCAGCCTGTTGATAACCCCCTGATGTTGGCTTTAGGGGTTTGAAAACCACATCACCCCATTTCAGGTACTCTTGCTCGTCTGGCGTAATAGTTGGTTCGATTCCTTTTTGTTCCAGATAGTGCTTGGCTAGCTGAAAGCTAAAGGAAAGTTGGGTTGTACAACCTGCGGGAATGTCTAGAGTGTGAAACAACAGCGCTCGGCGCACGACACCGCCTTTATCAATGGCTAAATCGGCAAAGCCAACCCGTGAATCGGGAATGCCTGGGGGTGGGAGAGTGCCTCGATTCTCACTTTCACTAATTTGACAGATGGGGATAATATTCTCACTCGTTTGCAGGAGCTGGGATAACTCAGCATGACCGGGGGGTATGGCAATATCCCGATAAATATCCAGACCAATCACCGCAGGCTCATACTGCTGTAGGGTTTGCAGTAGCTGCGTCATCACTGCATCGCTCATGGGCCACTGCTTTAGGGATTGAATATCTTTCTCAGTCACCTCGACCACCAACAGACGTGGGTCTGGCGGTAATGAGGGTCGCAACTGCATCAACCCATCATAGGCACTTAGCTCCGCCTGTTCCAACTGATCGAGTAGAACCTTAAGTACATCCTTGAGTACGCCAACATTTATCTGAGATCCTAGCTGAATCCCCACAAACAAACCAGTAATGGCTAAACTGGCTAGCCATTCTGGATATTTCAACGCAAAACTACCAATGCGCTTACAGCGCGACCACAAGGCAGAGAGCTTTGACCCTTCGCTTCGCTTAAGGGCATGGTTTTGAGCTAACTCCCCACTAGTCTCTTTCACGTATCTGATTACTCACAACTAACACCTTAACGCTAGCAAGAATTTCCCTGAACTGTAACTGACATCAACACAGAATTGACGCAGACGCTGGTATCCATTATGACTCAAGCTTGGTTGAGCAATAATTCTCTGAAGAACGATAAATTAATAGGATGGGCATTGCCCATCCTATCCAAACGTTCAACTTGTTTTTACTCCTCATCCTTGAGGTGCTAGCTGTTTGACTTACTTTTCGGTCATCGTGTAAGCCCCATCCCACTCAGGAGGAGGTGGGTCTTGGAGAAAATGTTGACACCGATTCAGGTGTAATGCAGCGGCTTTGTCATTGTTGTCAAATTCTTCCAGAATAGTGCCAAATTCACCCATTGCCCGGGTAAACTTCCGACTGAGATAATACTCCCGTCCTTTGTGGTAATGTTCGATAATTTCCTCTTTTTCGGCGGAAATGGGATCAGAACGCAGTCCCACCAATTCGTAAATTCTCACAGGCTTATTCTTACCTTTGACACGAATGCAGTCTAGTTCCCGATACCAAATCTTATCCTGGCAGGGAGCAAAGGTATATTCGCTAATGATAATGTCACAGCCGTATTGCTTGGTGGCACCTTCGAGTCGAGAGCCTAAGTTCACACCATCGCCAATAGCAGTGAACTCCATCCGCTTACTCGAACCAATATTGCCACTAATCACGCTGTCAGAGTTAATCCCAATCCCAATGCGGATTTCTTCTTTTTTCTGTGCTAAACGACGGGCATTAAAATCTACCAGCCGATGACGCATTTCCACTGCCGTTTGTACCGCTTTCCAGGCATGATCCGGTAGGGGTAAAGGCGAACCAAACACCGCCATAATCGCATCACCGATATATTTGTCGAGGGTGCCTTTGTGCTTAAAAATAGCCTCGACCATCGATTCAAAATAGTCATTAAGCATACCCACCACTTCTTCGGCTTGGAGTTTTTCGGTCAAAGAGGTGTAGCTGCGAATATCGGAAAACAGCACCGAAACTTCTTTGCGATCGCCTCCCATCTTAGCATCGCCCAGTTTCAGCAGTTCTTCTGCCAACTCCTGAGTCATGTACCGATACATTGTACTCTTGAGCCGCTTTTCATCACTGATGTCGTCCATGACCACCAGTGCCCCATACACATTGGTCAAATCACTTGTATCGGCAATGGAGTTAATAGAAAGATGCACGCTATGTTCTTCATTGCTCGGCGTCAACAATACCTGATCAGGGTAGTACTGATTGCGGTCTTTCTCATTTTTCGCGTCTAAGGCATTCTGTAGCAATTGGGCAAAGCTGGCAAAACTGCCCTCTTTTTCTTTAATTTTGACCAACTCTGATACCGATTGCCCTTCGATACTATCTCCCTTACTAAACCCCAACAGTTTCTTGGCACTTTCATTCGCCGCGATCACTTTACCAGCTTTGTCTGTCGAAATTACACCATTGGTCAGACTGCGAAGGATATCCCGCTGCATTTGCTCCTGCTGCTTCACCGTGGCAAACAGTTTGGCGTTTTGCAGCGCCACACCCGCTTGGATATTAAATGCTTCCATAAAGGCGATATCGCTTTGATCGAAACTCGCCTTCCAGCATTCGGGTGCGTCTTGTTCTTCCTTATTGGGATCGGGATTGTAAGTGGGAAAATCTCCTTTCTTTTTCTTGTTCACCAATTGGGTGACGCCAATTAACTCGCCATCGGCGTTATAGACTGGCATACACAGTAAGCTACAGGTGCGATACCCGGTATTGCGATCGGTTTCCCTAGCTTTCTCTGAATCGGGATGATTGTACAGGTCAAAGGGGATATTGAGAATTTCACCGGTTAGTCCGACTCGACCCGCAAAACCCGCTCCGATGGGAACCCGCAGTTCTTTCATCGCTCCCCCAGCCTGAGGAATCTTCGTCCATAAATCATCGCGTTCGTGATCAATCAACCACAAGGTCGAGCGATCCGCATTCATCAGCTCCTTGGCTTCCTCCATCACCCGTTTGAGCGTTTCTTCCAAGTCTAAACTGCTCTTACTCAGGGATTCAGTCGCCTTCATCAGAGCATTCGCTGCTCGCTGTTGCTGAGTTGCCAAGTAAAATGATTTAGACGACTCCAGAATCAGGCGAATAGAGGGGGCAAATTCTTCAAAAAGTTTCTGGTCGGTTTCGCTAAAACCCTGTTTATCGATTTTTTCTTCTAAGGGTAAAGAATCCTCTGGATCATGAGAGGGCTTAAGTTTATTCAACAGCTGAACCACAGCCACCAAGTCTCCCTTGTCATTGAGTAAGGGGAGCGTCAGCATCGTATAAGTTCGGTAGCCGGTTGTTTTATAGAGCTTTTTCGACCCTTCCGAACGCGGATCATCGAAGAAATCGTAGGGATTATTGACCACTTTTTTAAATGTTGCCACTTCCCCAGCGATTCCCTGATCAGCGGGAATCCGCAGTTCTATGGTTTTGCCATTCTCGCCCTCGGCGACAATCGAAAATAATTCATTCTTGTTTTCATCCAGTAAAAATATCGTTGTCCGGTCTGCACCCAAAAGCTCTGCGGTCTTCAGGGTGATAGCATTGAGCATCTCCTGGAGAATTGTCTCAAACCCTTGGCTGTCGAGGAGCATGGACAGGGTTTGATGAACCACTTCGAGCTTCTTTTCCACCCCCGTAACAACTTCTTTAAAACTGTCTTGGGTTAGGGGAGCAAGAAACGCCGTAAACGTTCCATTGGTGGTCGCTAGGGCACCATCAGACGCGGGTTGATGTTCATGCACGACTTGGTCTTCGGTATAGATCGGCTGTACTTCAATGGTGTTTCCATTGTTAGCCGCAGACCCGGTGGGCGATGTAGCTGTCATATCTCTTGTTAGGGTCAGAGAACGTTCCTGGCATACGAATAAGATTACTCTATCAGTTAAAGTTTTACCACTCAGGTTAATTTAATCAGTGAGCTACGATTTAGACTACTCTGCTGTTGAGCTTAACGTTTGATTCGTTCTCTCAGCAAGTTGGGGACTCGGAAGCAGAGGGAGCGGGGGGAGCAGAGGGAGAGCATTTAAAACTGGCTTGGGGCGGGCGCGAGTCGCATCCCTGGTGAGGGGAAAAAACGATAATCGTCAAACCCGCCCCTACAAACCCGTTTCTACTCGCGAAACGCAGGATCAACACTCAATCCTCAAAACTAATTCTGACGCCAATGACGGGCTTGAGTCAGGAGCGAATCGGCAAAAGTCATGGCTTCCTGACCGGATTGCCCACCAGCTAGCTGGGCGATTTCTTCCTGGCGGTGAGCATGATGATCCAGGAGACTGACGCGAATGACTGTACGCAGGTCAATTTCAGGCATTTCTTCTTCGGCTAGAGTATTCGTCTGGCTGTTTTTGATTAAGGGGGTTTGATCGATCACCTGTTTATCGACGCGGAAATGTCGATCTGCCATGGCGGCGATGATGGGTTGGTGCGTTACACACAACACTTGATTTTGCTGACTCAGGTGATGAAGTCGTTCTGCGATCGCACTCGCTACTCGCCCTGATACCCCGGCGTCAATTTCATCAAAAATTAAGCTGACTCCTTGATCCCCACTGCTGGAAAAACAGGCTTTCAACGCTAGTAAAAAACGGCTCATTTCCCCACCCGATGCCGTTGCTGCCAACGGTTGCAGGGGTTCGCCCGGATTTGGAGATAAATAGAAGGTGACTTGATCCGCACCCGTCGCTGTCGGCGCGATGGGCGTGATTGCCACCTGAAATTGTACCTTGGACATGGCTAGGGGCTTCAGTTGCTCCACTAGGCGATGTTCCAGTTCCTCCGCCGCGACTCGACGCAACTGGGTTAGCTGAGTACAAGCTTCTGTTAAGGTTTCCTGACATTGGCGGTAAGTTTTTTCCAATTCATCCAAGGATTGACCGTTACCCCTGAGTTCAGCCAATTCTGAGTTAAGTTTTTCGTAGTGCGCGATCGCATCAGCTAGAGTCGGTCCATATTTACGGCAAATTTGTTTAAGGGCGCGGATACGTTCTTCGACTTCTTCTAGGCGTTCGGGATCAGTTTCGAGTCCATCCCCATAGGCATTAATTTGGTGACTTGCTTGCACCACCTGCGCCAAGGCGCCACTGACTAACTCCAGGATCGGTTGTAACTGGGTGTCATATTGCGCCATATCACTCAACGTGGTTTCAGCTTCCCCTAGTAAATCGGCACAGGCAAATGCACCGCTATCATTTTGGTAAAGTGACTGATAGATCTGATAACTGTGTTGTTGGAGTTCCACGACATGAGTTAACCGCTGAGATTCTTGTTCGAGTTCGCTGAGTTCTTCAGAATCAGTAAGATTAGCGGCGCTCAGTTCTTGAATTTGATAATCTAGCCAGTCAAGGCGTTGTAAGCGCTGCTGTTCTGACTGACGCCGTTTTTGCAGGGCTTGGTAGGTTTCCTGGGACACCAGATAAGCAGTAGCGACAAGATCAAGTTGTTTGTTGAGGGGAAAACCACCGTACAGATCCAGAAGTCGCCGCTGGCGGGTTGAGGCGAAAAGCTGCACCGTTTGACCTTGGGCGGTAATTTCCACCAAGCGATCGCGCAATTGTTCCATTAAGCGACGGTTTACCAAAATACCATTAATTCGCGATCGCGATCGCAGCGAGTTCTGTTTTGCCGTAATCTCTCGACTACAGACCAAATCCGCTTCATCGAACAAATCAATTTCCTGTTCACTCAACCAAGCCATCAACGTCGCATCGATGCGAAACGTCGCCTCAACCAGCGCCCGTTTTTCCCCCGTGCGAATCAGACGATGGGTGACTTTTCCTCCCAACGCCACATCAATGGCATCCAGAATAATTGACTTACCAGCACCCGTTTCGCCTGTCAAGACATTCAGACCCGCCGCAAATTCCAGTTCCAAGTGGTCAACTAAGGCAAAGTTTTGAATCCGTAATGATAGCAACATAATATTTAAAGTAATAAGTCATAAGTAATAAGTCATAATCACCCGTCCGGAAAAAAATTCACCGGGAAGGAAGAGGCGACAAGAGCTAATCCACAGAGATACTGGGATGTAGTAGATCTACCCAACTGCTGCGAGCGTACCCCGTCTCGTCACCGATATGGTGACCCTTTCACAAAATACTACCTTGTCGAGCCAGCCAACCTTGTTGCTTAAGCCTACGTCCTAATCAGGATAAACTGAGTGGCGTGGTATCTTAATCATTTTTTGTTACAATTCTTTACAGAGTCGCTCCTGCTGGTAAAATCCTGAATCAATATGAATCTTAAAACAATTCCCCCATCAACTCCCCACCGAGATTCAATCACCGAACTCAATCCCTCAGTTGTGCCCTTACCCCCTGAGCCAATTGTGGTTGAGTATGAACAGACGCCGTCTTCTCCATCAGCGCTACCACAGGAGTACTCCGAAAACAAAACAGAAGCGCTGCGCTATGATCCAGTGGCGATTGAAGCCCAATATGGACGAGCGCCGCTACAAGTCCTAGGGCGGCTACTCAGGATTACTTTACCGACAGCCGCCTTTGCCATCAATCTATGGTGGGATCGCAAGTGGGGGCGCCGACCGATCAAAGAACGGCGACGAGCGATTCAGTTGCGGGAACTCTTAACCCAACTAGGACCTGCGTATATTAAGGTAGGGCAGGCACTTTCGACGCGACCTGACTTAGTGCCACCCATTTACCTGGAAGAGTTGGCGTTGCTACAAGATCAACTCCCTCCCTTTGCCAATGAAGTCGCTTTTCAATTCATTGAGGAAGAATTAGGCGCTCGCCCTGAAGAAATTTATGCCGAACTTACCCCATCACCAGTAGCCGCCGCCTCTTTAGGACAGGTTTACAAAGGGAAACTCAAAACTGGAGAAACCGTCGCCGTAAAAGTGCAGCGACCTGGCTTAGCACGGCGCATTGCCCTAGACGTTTATATTTTACGCCGCTTGGCTCAGTGGGTACAAAGCAATATCAAGCGGGTGCGGAGTGACTTGGTTGCGATTATGGATGAGTTTGGCACCCGCATCTTTGAAGAAATGGATTATACCCAAGAAGGGTGTAATGCAGAACGCTTTGCCAATCTTTACGGACACCTTCAGGATATTTATGTACCCAAAATTTACTGGGAATATACAGGACGGCGTGTCTTGACAATGGAGTGGATCAGTGGTACTAAACTGACTAATCTGGAAGCGATTAAAGCTCAAGGAATTGACGCCAAGTATTTGATTGAAGTTGGCGTACAATGTTCGCTACGCCAGTTGTTGGAACATGGATTTTTCCATGCTGACCCCCATCCTGGAAATTTATTAGCTACACCGGAAGGTAAACTGGCTTATCTGGATTTTGGGATGATGAGTGAAGTCAAACCCTATCAACGCTATGGGTTGATTGAGGCGGTTGTTCATTTAGTTAACCGGGACTTCGCGGGTTTGGCTCATGACTATGTAAATTTAGAGTTTCTCACGCCGGATACAGATTTAACCCCGATTATTCCAGCGCTGGCTAATGTATTTAGCAATGCTTTAGGCGCTAGTGTTGCCGAACTCAATTTCAAGAGCATCACAGATCAACTCTCGGAAGTGATGTATGAATATCCATTTCGAGTTCCCGCCTACTACGCCCTGATTATTCGTTCCTTGGTCACTTTAGAAGGGATTGCGATTAATGTTGATCCGAACTTCAAGGTTCTCAGTAAAGCCTATCCTTATGTGGCGAAGCGTTTGTTAACTGACTCTTCCCCCCAATTACGCGCTTCTCTAAAAGACTTACTCGTCAAAGATGGTAATTTCCGCTGGAATCGCCTGGAAAATTTATTGCGGAATGCAGCTAATTCCCAAGACTACGATTTGAATAAGGTTTTGAATCAAACCTTAGAATTTTTATTCTCAGAACGTGGTTCTTTGATTCGGGAACAGTTGATCGAGGAGATTATCAAAGCTGTGGATATGTTTGGGCGTCGAACTTTTGATAATGTTACGGAGTCTCTGCGCCAACGAGTGGGATTACAGCAGACAACGACATCTACTAGCAAAGTTGTAGAACTACCGCAAAGTGCAGAACATATCAAACGAATTTGGCAAATTTTGCAAGATACGCCCGGTTTCGATCCCTTCCAACTTGCCCCCCTGGTTCCCCAACTCTTGATGAAGCAGGAAACTCAGCAAATGGGACAAAAAATTGCTGGCGGTTTAGCTCAACGGGTGATGGCACGGTTAATTCGGGAAGTTTTACTGCAGGAGACTCAAGCTCAAGGTACAAAGCCCTCTAATGGTTCTAGCGTCAAGCCTGTGCCTAAGCTCGTCTTGCCACCAGCAGCGGCGATTCGCTAAGTTCATTAAGCTTAGAGCCGGGAAATTAATTTCCCGGCTCTTGTTTAATAACTAATCCTTACCCGATGCACTAGTTGTGCCGCAAGAATTGAGTCAATTGATTGACGCTCTCCCTCCTAGAAGAAGGGAGATTCTATGGAAATTTCGTTCCATATATCCCGGTAAACGGGTTCCCAGGCACACGATATTCGCCATCTAGGGCATCGTGTTATCTCCTAACACCCTGTCGATTCAGGGCTGGG
>NZ_JAVJZI010000153.1:0-3180 GCF_040223135.1 Coleofasciculus sp. G3-WIS-01 | reverse complement strand
GGTCACTGAAACAGTGCTTTTTGGACAGTTACCGACCGATAACCTTGGCGAGGCTAACTTTACCCCAGAAATGGGTGAAAACCGGAGGGGCAACCATACCCCTCCACCCCGAAAGGGGTATGCTTCTTAAACCGCTACCGCTTGTTCCTCCCTGGTCTAAAGACACAGGGTTTCCCACAACGAAGGATTTTTATGAGTATTATGAACAAAACGTTATTGGCAAGTTTAAGTTTGGTCTTCGGCGTAATAGTTGTTCCTGAGAATGCACCAGCCGTTACCTTGTATGCAGAAGATTTTTCAGGTCAAAACGGTAAAGGCGCAACAGGCGGAGCGGCTACAGACGTAGTGGGCGTGGATTGGTCAATTGAGTTAAACGATGCGGCTCTGTTTGACTCAATTGATTACTTCCGAGTAGAGGCTGAAGCCTTCACTGCTCGTGATACAAATGCAGGTTGTCCTAATGTAAACTGTACCTCTGGGGGCAATCCTGATCCCTTATTTCCCGCGTGGCTCAGTCCAGAACTCGATATTTCTGGATTTACTAACCTGGCTTTATCATTGGATGCTTTCGCTAGTAATACCAGTTTTGAACACGAGGAAAACAGCCCTATTGGTGAAAAAGATTACTTTATCGTTTCATATTTATTGGATGATGTCGAGTTTATAGCGGCTGAGTTAATTACCCAGTCTGGAGCTTTCACGAATCAAACCGTGAATGAATTGGTCGGTAATGGCAGTACATTACAGGTGAAAGTTCAGCTTAACACGACTGCATCAACAGAGCTGCTGTCATTTGATAACATTTTGGTCACAGGAGATCAAATCAATCCTTCTCAGTCTGTCCCTGAACCTACCTCTATCATCGGCTTAATCGCACTTGCAGGTATCGGTACGGCTTCCCGCAAGGCTACAAAATCAAACAAAATCTAACCAAACTAATCCCTAGAGCGCCGTTTGGTGTAACAACAATTAGTGGTGGGAAAAAGTAGAGATGTTTCAGCAGAACGTTTGTCAATTGTAGGGGCGGGTTTAGGAACTACACTCAGCTATTGCGGAAATAACTGAACAACAAAACCCGCCCTTATTCAAGGTTAGTGGATCAGCACATCTTCCCAATTCTTGTTTCCAGCATCCATCCTGGAAATGTCCTCTTGGCGGCTGACGCGACTACGGGAGGCAGAGCCTCCGCCGTAGCATTCCCAGGCTGAGCCTGGGAACGAGGCTATCAGCAAGCTCAACTTACAGTGAACTGGAATCGAGACTCTCGGCTTCACCTTGAGTCTGTGGTAGATGTAAACCACATTCTTGCTTAATTCCCCGGAAGCGGGTATCGCGTTCGTGCTGATCTTCCGCAGTGACTGGGCGGCTAGAGTGCCAATCCCCTACAGTCGCATAGCCAAGTTCCCGCAAGGGGTGATAGGGAAGATTATGTTCCGTGATGTACTCATGGACATCTTGGCTACTCCAGTGAAGAATGGGTAATACTTTGTACATCCCAGACTGGATATTTATTGGACGCAATGTCTGACGGTGATGTGTCTGTTGAGCCCGCAATCCGGCTAGCCATGCTGTTGCGTTTAACTCTTGTAATGCTCGCTGCATGGGTTCGACTTTACGTATATAGTCATACTGATTCAGCGCTTCGGGATCATCTTTTGTCCAGAGTCTGCCATAGAGGGCTTCCATACGGGCTGGACTAATGGGCGATTGATATACCTGTAGGTTGAGATTTAATTGTTCAGTTAGCTGTTGAGCAAATCTATAAGTTTTGGGGGGGAGATATCCTGTATCAACCCAAATCACGGGAATGTCAGGCACGATGCGAGTGACTAAGTGCAGCATCAGCGCTGACTGGATGCCGAAGCTAGTACTCATCACCAAACCATCGCCAAAGGTTTCGGCTGCCCATTTAACCATTGAGGTGGCATCGGCATCAACGAGTTGTCGATTGACTCCCTCTATATCCAGTTGAGTTTTCTGTGCGATCGCACTTACCATTTCCCTAAACTCCCAGTCTTCCTGCCAGTCTTGTCTTTTTTCCAGTTCCGTGATTTAATTGTACCGAGTTAATCTACGGTAAATTGGTGGGTTTACTGTACTTTTACACCACATTGAACTTTACCACGCCTAATTGTCTACGGCAATGTAATTAGATACAATTCACTGACTATAAAATTAAGTTTTGTATCTTTGAGGGAGAGCGATCAGATTCAGTGTTTTCTCAAAAGTGACGCCACCAATATTGTTCTAGCTGATAGGCTTGGCGCAGGTGTTGTAGGGCGGCTGTTGATAGCAACCCTTTGACAAGGGCAACGAATTGTCCCCAAGCTAGCAATTGCGATTCACTCGTGGCTCGGTTGAACTGATATCTATAGAATATTGTCCAAAACTCTGGGGCAATTGGAGATTTCCAGCGCTTGCGCCAGCGAACCATGTCTTGAGGAGTGGGAGGTTCAGCTTCCAGGATTGGCGGGAAGTCGGCGTAGCTGACGAATCGGCTCAAACCTTTGCCGTGAACATAAACGATATGCTGCCAGCATTCGATACGATAAATCTCGTCGGGAGAGAGGTTAAACAGCAAGGCGACTGTCTCGACGGTGACGAATCGTGCCAGGGGGTGATGGGTGGAGGATTTGTAATTTAGTTTTGACGCTCCAAAGATGGGCGTTTTTATGGTATGTGTTGATAACATAGTAAGTACTTCCCATTTAATGGGACATTGAGGCGATCGCTCTTGCGTTTGTCAGACTCGGAGAGCGATCGCTTTTACCTGAAGACTCTCCAATTAAACGATAGAATGTTATCTTTTGTCAAGAGTGTATGGGCTTAGTCAGGTTGCGAATTCGAGAGTTTGCACAAGAAAAAGGATGGACTATAAAAGAAGTCTCTGATCGCTCTGGGTTAGTCTACAGCACAGTCAGACACTATGCCCGCTCACCAGGACTGGCAATGATAGACTATACGGCTATTCACAAGTTGGCTCGAACCTTTGATGTGATGGTAGAGGATTTGGTTGAGATTTTAGAGGAGTAGTATATCTGCAATATCCCAATGTACCATCGGCACTCCTACAAACAATTCGGGATAACGCAATGGAAGCAATTAAGGCAACTAAATTCAAGCACCTCCCTCGAAAGAAGCCGACATCGGGGTTGCGTTATGACAAGCGCACCATGACAC
>NZ_JAVJZI010000150.1:0-7000 GCF_040223135.1 Coleofasciculus sp. G3-WIS-01 | reverse complement strand
TGTATTTACATTACCACAATAGTAGAACGTTATCCGAATTATTTGACTGGCGAATTTATTCGCTACCTAGACGGTTCGCTCGGTTTCATCTCCCAGCTAAAGAGCGTGGGAGCCTTCACCCATCGCTTGAACGGTAAAACCTGTTAAGCGATTTCTCGCGAATCGTGATAACACCAAGCCAATACAGTCGCACCGACAATTAACTTAATCGCCTCTAAAAACCAATAGCCTTCATGCATCTGAACCATTCCACTTGCCATACCCGTTGCTGGATCAAACAGATTCAGTTGCATCGCTAGAGCGCTCATCTGGGGCGTCATGATGTAGGTATTAATGAGAGCAATTGCTAACAGAAGCCCAGATAATAAGATCGACCAGCGTCTGACATGATGATATAGATTAGATGTGCCACGCAATGCCAAGATGCTAGTTAACACTAAAGCGGCACAGAGTAACTCGATACGATTAAATATCCAGAAAATCGAATAACCAGCACTGGCAAAACTGGCGTCGCTTAACATACCAGCCGTTCCCAAAGTGGGCATGATCACGAAATCTAGAATAAAGCTACTACTTAACCACAGACCCAAGACAAACAGAGCAATCGTTTGCCAGGTGGGTCGCTTAGCGCTAGTCCCAAAAACAGCATTCATAATTTTTTTCCCTTGAATTCCTCTGTTATTTTCAGCTTAACCAAGATCAGAGCAAAAAAATGTAAAATATTCTTACGAAGCACTGGCGATAATGTTGCGTTTTTTAAAGTTGTCATTATATAGGGAACAGGGAACTGCTTAACAGGGAACAAAAATGATCATAGTGAAACCCACCCCGAAAGACGCGCTTGTTAAGCATCTCTATACTCTCAACAGTCTTTTATTCCCGGATTTGTCAGGCTAGATTGGAGTGGCAATGGCGATGAAGGGTTGTTAGGTATAGATGGAACTGATCAAACCAAGAACAGAATTGGGAGTATCCGCTGAGGCGGACATTTTATCTGGGTACTCAGAGGGACTAGCATTCGATCCAATTGGGGAAGTCAATGGGAAACCAAACCGCGATCGCAACTCCGTCGGTGAGGCGTATATCCCAGATTGGCAGGCACTTCCAGACATTCCGGTTATTGACATTGAACAGGCAGTTCCGTTCCGAGAACGCCGCTTATCTAGGCAAGAAATCCCAGAGACATTAAACGCTGAATCAAAAGAATCAACGGGGCGAGATGTCCTCACTGGGCTGGATCTGGGGAACGAAGGTGGTACTTTAGTATTCGTGGACGCAGGGATTGCCGATGCCGAAACCTTAGTGGCTGGGGTTGTACCTGGGGCTGAGGTGGTTATGCTGACACCGGATCAAGATGGGGTTAGCCAAATTACCCAGGTATTGGCAAAACGTCAAGAACTATCCAGTGTTCATATTATTTCCCATGGTATGTCGGCAGGTTTGCAATTAGGCACAGGACAATTGAATCTTGACACGCTGAATACTTATGCCAGTCAGTTGCAAACTTGGGCAGGGGCGTTAACACCGGATGCTGATATTTTATTCTATGGCTGTAGTTTGGCAGCAACCGCATCAGGAAAGCAGTTCATCGAACAGGTGAGTCAGTTGACAGGGGCAGATGTAGCCGCCTCTAGCGATCGCACGGGGAATGCTGCTTTGGGCGGTAACTGGGAGTTGGAGGTATTCCAGGGGACGATTGAATCCGATGTGGCGTTGCATAAGTGGGCGCAGTCGGCGTATCAGGCGGTACTGGATGCGGTAGATAATAATTTAACCGTCAATAGTGCCAGTTTTTTGGGGGGAAATGGGGATGACAGTGGTAATGCGGTAGAAATTGCCCCAGATCGAACCATTGTGATTGGCGGGAATTTTGATCTAACACCGACTCAGAGTTTAGCAGCAGGACAGGGGGCAGTCATCCGTTTGGATGCGACGGGACAAACGAGACTCTCAGTTACTCAGGTGGGTGCTGATGTGGATGACTTGGATCTCAATCGCAACAATGGCAATATCACAGTTGTCGGTGACTTTGGCGTCAAAACCCTTAACAGCGACGCCAGCCAAGTTCTCTGGAGTGCGAATCCAGGTAGCGCCCAACGAGTCGCCGTAGCGGGGCAGGGTCAAGTTGCTGTCCTCGCAGATAAGCAGGTGACGGTTTATAATCCACAGGGGACTCCCATCGGTAACTTTACTGTCCCAGGAACCCAGATTGCAGATGTGGCAATTGACAGTAATACTTCATCGGTATTTGTCACCGGATATCGACAGGTGAGTACCAATTTACAGATTCCCCTACTCCGCAGCTATAGTTACACAGGTCAGATTAACTGGGAAAATTACAATTTTTCTGCCAATGAAGCCACAACAGAAAATCTAGGCGCAGATACTCGCGGGTTACGGGTAGCAATTGGACAGGATAATCAGCTTTACTTTGCAGGTAGCTTGGATGGAGGGAATAGTGTTTTTCAACGCGATCCCAAAAATATAACCACTACGGCGGGTAATGTGAATATCGACAACTACACGAACACCTCAAACAGTGGTGGCGGGAAATTTGCCTATTTTGCCCGCATAAATCCGGCGACAGGAACTCTGGATAAGGGTCAGATTTTCCTCACCCGCCTTTCCAGTGGTGAAGGAAATTCCTTTGCGGTTAATGCGATTACGGCAGATGCCAATGGCAGAGTTTATATTGGGGGTCAAGCGGGTGCTTCTTTACCCAATCGTTCCCAGTTGCGAATCAATGGGACTCCTGTGGGAGACTACAGTGGCTTTGAAGGAGCAGTAATTGCCGTAAGTAAGGATTTTCAAGCTAGGGAACTGGTGGGACTTTGGTCGGGAGGTAATCCCTCGGGTTCTCAGGTAAATGGGGTGGCGGTGTTTGGAGATATCCGGGCGATGGTGTCCACAAATGCTGGTACGAATATGATTACGGTTAATCCGCTTCAGGGTAATTCTGGTGGGAATCGGGATGCCTTTTTCTCAGTTTGGCAAAGTCCAGTAACTCCTGTTGGTAATCCGCCTACAGCGATTGGTTTAGATAATCAAACGGTTGCCGAAAATACGTCACAAGGGACGGTTGTGGGTATGCTTTCGACGATTGACCCGGATGTGGGCGATAGCCATACTTACACGTTAATTGATGATGCCGGAGGACGCTTTGCGATCGCACAAAATCAGTTACGAGTCGCTGATGGGTCTAAACTAGACTTTGAGACTAATACGAGTCATCTGATTACCGTCCGCAGTACCGATGCCGATGGCTTCTCTTTTGAAGAGAGCTTTGAGATTGCGATCGCGGATGTTGATGATAACCCTACGCCAACACCAACACCAACACCCACTCTACCCGTTGGTTTAGTGGATCTGGCACAAATCGGTTCAACTCAGGGCGTTTTTCAAGTGGGCGGAACTCCAAAAGAGGCGGTGCGCTTACAGTTCGACTGGACATTCCGAGAAGCCCAGTTTAAAAATGAAGTTGGTGTTTTACGAGTCGATGATGCCATGGGGACGGTGAATGGCGTGCGCCCAGGTGATCCAGGATATGCCCAGCAAGCCTTAACCAGTGCCGAACGCCAGGTATTATTTTCTCGGGATGAGAAGGTAGGTAAGGGTGTGGATTTGAGCCTCCAGGGTGGGGACTATTGGGTGTTTTATTTAATTCAGGATAGTACCCGAGCAGACTGGCTAGCCGAGAATCCGGACAATCGTCTAGATGGGGAAACCATTGCCTTTTTCTCCGTCACGGCGGCAAATCCTGATCAGTTTAACCATGTTCAACGTACCGACTTGGGGGATGGGATGGTGCAACTGGCTTGGGAAGATCTCACGGGTGGCGGGGATCAAGATTTTAATGATGTTGTCTTTAACGTAGGTAACGCGGATTGGACGGTGCCAGGGGATTCGGGTGAGATGAGAGCCCTGATTGTCAACTGGATGGCACAAGATCGCCTGATTAATCATGAACTGGGTTTATTTTTGTTTGATCAGCCCAATGGACAAATCGGTAATTTATTCCCTGGTGATCCAGGATATGCTAAGGCTGCCCTGTCTCAGCTAAATCGCCAGGTGATCCTTACACCGGGAGAGATGGGGAATGGACAAAGGACACTGAATGTGGAGAGCGATCGCATTTTAGGATGGTATCTGATCCAAAACGGCACAACCGAACAGTTTTTACGGGAAAACCCCGACAACTTACTGGGGAATTCGCCCTTAGCCTTTTTCTCATTAATTGCCGCGAACCCCAATGGGATAGATAACTTCTGGCGACTGTCCCCGAATGAATTTGCCTGGGAAGACCTGACAAACGATAGTGATATCGACTTTAATGATGTAATGATCGGCATTCAGTTTGGCTAATTTTCTCTCTCATCGTTTCTACCCATAAAGCACCATGAAAGCGACCTCTCTCACACCCCTGCAACGATTAAAAATCCCCCCCTACTGGCTACTTGCCATCGCCGCTGGCTTAGTTGCCATTTACATGACACTCAGTTGGAAAGCCGGAGATGAAGCCCAACTCGGCATGAGTGTCTTGTTTTGGCTAGCGGTTGGTTCCCTACTGTGGGGCAAACGCCATGAGTTAAACCTGGAAAGTGGAGTTGTCCCTAGCATCGCTGGGGCGCTAGTCATTGGTTTTGTCCTGTGGTACAGCGCCAGCATCAGTGGGTTGAGGCTAACCAATGAAAATGTGCAAAGGCTGGCACCCTTACTGCGCCTGCTACCGTTTATTTCTGCCATTGGTGTCGCGTTACTTGCCTCTGGGTTTAAAGGATTAAAACAATACTGGCAAGAAATAACCATCCTGTTTTTTCTCGGTGGACCGGCTACAATTGCCTCATTTATACCGGATATTTCGCCGATCACGGCTAAATTTTCGGCGTTCATGCTTTGGTATATGGGCTTTCAGGTCTATCTGTACGATAAAGTCTTTATTAATCTGCCTGATGGTGGTGTTAAGGTGTATCATGGCTGTTCCGGCATGGAAGCGATGACCTATGTGCTGGGACTATCTGTGATTTGCCTAATCATGTTTCCCATCGCTGGGCGCAAGCAGTATTTCGTGCCAATCATGGCGTTGATTGTCGGATTTGTGGTTAATAGCTTCCGGGTGGCTTTGATGGCGGTGCTGGCAAATGCCCAAAATATGGAAGCGTTTAAATTCTGGCATGAAGGCGACGGATCTCTAATTTTCGGTATGATTTCCGTGATGGTTTTCGGCGTGTTTTACTGGTTGCTGCTGCGGATGGAGGATGCAAGTTCTCCGGAGACTGAGGAGGCATAATGTCCTGGAAACAGGTGCGGGTTTTTGTGTTAGCGCTGATTTTTGGTGCCGTTCTCGTCGTGTTGCTCAAAGTCATTCTGGCAACTATAGCTGAGAAAGGGCAAGGAAAGTCAGCGGCTAGGCTTCCCAGGCTTGAGTCGTTGGCATTGCAGCTGTCGGTAGAGACGCCCCATGGCACAGACGCCCCATAGCACAGACGCGCCATGGCACGTCTCTACATTTGTCGCCATCATAAATTAAAATCGGTTTCCAGAGGTAGGGAAAAAGAGATAATCTATTGAACGTCTTATGTCATGAGTCGGCTAGCCAAAGGACATAAGACATAAGACATAAGACATAAGACCGATAATTAAAACCATGACGCAATCAGAAGAAAAAGATAAATTTGTTCCAGCTATCGACCAACTGTGGAAGTTTAGCGCCGGTCTATCCAAATCCATTGGAGTAGCGCGGTGGATAGGCTATGGTTTATTGATTTTGGCATTCTTCGATGTCGTAGAGATATTTGTACCTCCCCTTTTTATGAATCCCGCTTGGGAATTTCAGACGCTTGGGCAATTGGTGGAACGGGTACCTGTACCGTTACTGGGATTGGCGCTGGTGTTTTTAGGAGAACGGGATCAACGCACCCGCTTTGAACCTCTGATTCTGAGTATTTTGTCCTGGTTGGCGTTGCTAGTGGGGATTTTGTTCTTTTTACTGGTTCCCTTGGGTGTTGTGAACACAATCCGACTCGAAGCGCGGAACACGGAGCAAATTACTCAGCAGGTTGAACAGCGACAGGCGCAGATTCAACAGGTTAGAGTTGCCATAGGACAAGCGACGACTGTAGAACAAATGCAGCTTCTGATTAGTCAATTGGATAGTCAAGGGCGCACACCACAGATTCAGAATACTCAGCAGTTAGCTGAGGTGAAGCAGCAGCTTTCGACATTTTTGGAACAAGGGGAAACTCAACTGCAGGAGCAAGCTCAATCCCAGAAGAAGTCTCAGTTTTTACGGTTATTAGAGAATTCGGTGAAGTGGAATATGGGCGCTTTGGTTTCTGCAGCGTTGTTTATCAGTATCTGGCGCTTAACCGGTTGGGCGAGACGTAGCGATTGATAGAAGCTGTTATCGGGACACGATATATCCTACTCTGACTTCCATTCAGCGACCATCCCTAAAAAGGTGGCGTGGTGAGGAAGCTCATCGCCTCATCCGACTCGTTCCCAGGCTCTGCCTGGGAATGTGCTTAGGGAGGCTCTGCCTCTTTGAGCAGACTCAAATAGTCTTAATTCCTTATAATATCTGGTGTTCAGTCGGAATAATGTAGCCATTTTTACCGGATTTCTACAGAAATCTCCGGTATCTTCATCAAAAGTTTAAACATTAAGGGTTAATTTTCCGGATATCTTCATCGAAGCTTTACAGACAAGTATCATAATTTAGTTTATCTTTAACCATAGAGCGAATTCAATAAAGCTCAAGCCAGACATGGCAAGGGATTCAAAGATTTTGCTCACCGGAAATAAAGGGTCTGAAGCCCCGTCCTTCTAGGAAGGCTTTTATCCGGATAAACACCCCAGGATAGTATGATACAATGCAGTTGGCTTGCGGCGGCAAAGTCGAAGTCAACTTATCAGGTACGCCGGGACTCGGCGGAACCCAAACCGCAAAGGTTTGAAACGCCCAGCCCTGAATCGACAGGGTGTTAGGAGATAACACGATGCC
>NZ_JAVJZI010000148.1:0-2334 GCF_040223135.1 Coleofasciculus sp. G3-WIS-01 | reverse complement strand
CTGATGTCATAGGTTCCTACAATATTTTACGAAAAGCATTCCCAAATGCGTTTAACCGCTATGGGATAGAGAGGTGCGTAGTTCACTATTATGAGAATTAATCTCTCAAAGTAAAAGCGAAGGGAATTTCTGCAATGAAATGAAGTCTGTCTATATTTGACTATACTTTTACCAACTCTTCATATTTGACAATCCCCGGTCTAAAGACGCGGATTTTCCTGCGACGGAGGTATGATTATGGATCACGGGTGACGCCGCCACTCCTTTACAAAACTAAACGTCTTTTTGGTAAATAGGGGGTGACACCCCTCACCCCATAAGTTTATAATTGTGCATAGTAGATGCACCCTGATAATCCGGAGAGTTGCTTAGGTGACTCTCTTTTTTTTGTCTTTTGTCTTTTGTCATTCGTCCTTGGCAAATCACGAACCGATCACGACATTGATTGAGTCGAGGGTGAGCCGATCCAATGGGGTGGACAGGTGTTGTTAATTGGTGTAAGGGGGTCGCCCCTACAGGGTACAGGTGTTTCGGATCATCCATCAATAAGGGGCGCGATCGCAATCGTGGGGTTGACGATTAGAGCTTGATTCACAGGTAATTTCGCGATATTTCCGGAAAAATGCTTTGATTTTATTTGTTCGGGAAAGACAACCATAAGGTTGTATGATAAAAGTATCACATCTTTGTGGTCGGCTCAATGTTATTAGGTTTCAAAACTGTCTACAGGCATTGTGGTAGAAGGTGCGAAAAGTTACCGTAAGTATGAGCGTAAGTTGGCACGACTACAATGGTTGAATCGCCATAAGCATATCGGCTCAGCCAACTGGAAGTCTTCCCAGGTCAAGATAGCTCGTTTGCATCGGAAGATAGCTAACATTCGTCTAGACACCCTGCACAACCTCACTACCTATCTAGCCAAAAACCACAGCCGGATAGGGATTGAGAATTTAAATGTGTCCGGTATGATGGCTAATCACAAGTTAGCCAAAGCTATCCAAGATATGGGCTTTTTTGAATTCAAACGCCAGTTAGAGTATAAGTGCCAATTGTATGGGTCAACATTAGTCATAGTTGAGAGATGGTATCCCTCAACTAAAACTTGCTCCCAGTGCCACACAGAGAAAGACTCAATGCCTCTATCTGAGCGGGTTTTCCGGTGTGACAACTGTGGGTTTGAATGCGATCGCGATCTGAACGCATCATTCAATTTGGAGATAGCCGCCAGTTAGACGGTGATAGCCTGTGGACTGGTTGAGTGCCGCCACCATCAGGACGAAGCAGGAAGTAAACGGCAGATTCTACCGGGTATTGGTAGATTTGTGTAAGTTTTATGTAACGGAGTTGCTAACGCAGTCGTCTCGCCGCGATCGCAAGTCGTCTCAGCTTGATCAAAGTGACGGTAATGCAGAGTCCAGTTAATCGCCAGTAGGTTAATAGGGTTACCCGCCAATCGGGATCACCCTGATCTAGACGTTGGCGACGATCCAGCAAAATATCATGTAGCCAATCTTGGTATTCTTCCCACTCCTGAGGCGCTTTTTCGGCAAGGGTTTGAGCGATCAAGTCAGCTAGTTTGACGTCCCCTTTAATGATAGGAGAAGCATGGGTTGTGACCGATCGCCTGGTGATCCGGCGATGTTGTCGGTAAGCCAGAAAACTAATGGTGAGGCTGAGAATGACTAACCCGATACTTAATCCTAAGGCGACATAGCTGGGTAATCCTAGCCAGAAAAGCGCGATCGCTCCTCCACCGATAGCAACGTAGACGGTAAATTCAACCGTTAGATAGATCAAGGTTTTGGCGATCGCTTTTACACCACGCCGGATAAAACGTATTATCTGCGAAACGACGTGGCGGCGCTGACGGTTTCGTTGCATCATTTAAAGTTCTCCCAGTACAGGTTGCAAATGTTGTAAGGCGGTGAGGAATTGTTGCTTTTTCTCCAAGGCTTGCAAGCCAGAACCTGTGATTTTGTAATAACGTCGGCGTGCGCCTGTAGTTTCCTCCGGCGCTTCATCACCCCAGCGAGAGGTGACAAATCCCCGCTTTTCCAGTTTTCGCAAGGTGGGGTAAAGGGAACTGAAGCCAATTGTGCGTTCACCGTTGCTAGCTTGCGCGATCGCACTCATAATCTCCAATCCATAGCGTTCTCGATACATCAGCGCATTCAGGATCGACTCTTCTATCAACTTGACACTCCCCGCCCTATAAGTGCGGGGATTCTTAGTTCCGCGACACACCTTACAATTATCTATCCTTGCGGCAATACTTAAACCAAACACCCGTAGAAAACTACCAAGTATTGAGCCTAATTTAGATAACTCCAGAGG
>NZ_JAVJZI010000135.1:0-7415 GCF_040223135.1 Coleofasciculus sp. G3-WIS-01 | reverse complement strand
GAATCTCGGATTGTCAACTGTCTGACCATCTGAGTCGGTATAAAAATGGTTTAAACCAACATCTAACCCTACGTTGTGACCTGTCGGAGTCCTATCTTCAGTCCTGTCATGGTCAATACAGAATTGGGCATAGTATCCATCGGCACGGCGTACTACCCTAACTCGCTTTATCTGAGTTAGTTGATAGTAGTTTAAGTCGCGAGTACCGTAGAGCTTGAATTCTCCGGCTTTAAATCCATCGGTGAATGTGATTGAGTCACGATTCTCTGATAGTTTCCAGCCAGATGTCTTATACTCTACGGAACCATGATTAGGACGGTTTTTCTTGTACTTGGGGTAGCCTTTGTTCCCCTTAATCTGGTTTTTGCAGTTATCAAAGAATCTTGAAATAGCCGCCCAAGCACGCTCGGACATGGCTTGTCGAGCCTGAGAGTTTAATTTCCCCGCCCAGGGAAACTCTTTACTTTTACCAAGAATCGTACCATACTTGGAAAAATCATTGCGGGTCTTAGCCTGACCATCTTCCCAATATTTAAGGCAAGCATTACGGATAAACAGACCAGTACGAATGGCTTCATCAAGCCTTCTGTACTGATACTCTTTCCCTTTTAACTTACCCTCGTAGACAATCATTTTACCGCGTTGAGATTATGGTAGAATCATAACACAAGCTGATTAGCACTCGCAACTAAAGTTGCTGTGCTGGACGCATCGCTCGGTTTCATCCCTCGGATAAATCGCGAGGGAGCCTGCACCATCGCTTGTCCGGTAAAGGCGGTGTCACTATCGTGATAGGCATTACGTTCCGAGGGGCTTACCTGACTCGTGCCATAGCCGCGATAATCGTAGGCAAAGACGCTAAACCCGAGACTGTGCAGATGGTGCAGCAGGGGCTGAATATCGCCTAAGTCCTCGGCATTGCCGTGAATGTAGAGGATAGTATAAGTAGCTGCCGGATTGGGCAAGTAAACGGCGGAAATCTGGATATCATCAGCCGTCGTCAATTTGAGAATGTCGGGGGTGTCTGGGTAGCTGGAGGGGGAGGGTAGGAAAATCATCCGATCTGCGATGAAGAAGACGTATAAGGCAAAGAAGACGTAGATAAAAATTAGCGATCGCACGAGTCGTTTCCAGGTAAACTCACCCAATAGCCGCCGTTTGAGGATTTCTTTATCCATCTGTTTATTATGTATTATGGCGCGATCGGAAGTTGTACACTTAGCTTTGCTGCTTTCTTGAGGAGATGAAATGGCTTTAGAGTATCCTGATGACTTAAAGTATCTAGACAGCCACGAGTATGTACGACTCGACGGGGAAATTGCCACTATCGGGATTAGTGCCTTTGCCATCGATCAGTTAGGTGATATTGTGTTCATCGAACTGCCCGATGTGAATAGTGCTTTGGAAAAAGGGGAAACCTTTGGCACGATTGAATCGGTGAAAGCTGTTGAGGATATGTATGCCCCAGTTACAGGAACGGTGATTGAACGCAACGATGCTGTGGTGGAATCTCCTGAACTGATTGCTGAAGATCCTTATGGTGAAGGGTGGTTTCTGAAAGTGCGGGTTAATGATGCCGATGAATTAGAAGACGCTTTGTCGGCGTCTGAATATCAGGCTCAGGTTGAGGGAGAAGAGTAAGCGTTAGGGGATCTCTTGAAGCAGGGGGTGCAATGTAGAGACGCGCCATGGCGCGTCTGGGAGCAGGGGAAGAGTATTACCAATGAACCATCAACAATGAACCAATGACAGCACGATCGCGAATGGTTTGTTAAAAAATAATAAGGAGTCACCCTGACTCTAGCGGCTTGATGCACCCAAATCTTTGAATGAATCGGTTTGATATGGCTAAATCAAATGTCTCAGTTAATCCAGACACAACCCTCAATGGCGTCTCTAATGATTCTCAGCCAACTGTTTCTGCGGCGGCGGATCATTTAGTATCAACCGATTCTTATGCTAGACGGCATATTGGTGTCAATGCTGAAGACGTAGGGCAAATGCTGGATATCTTGGGCTACTCTAGCTTGGATGAAATGATTGATGGCGCTGTTCCCTCAACCATTCGGCTAAATCATCCTCTCAACTTACCCCCTGCCCAAAGCGAAAAAGCTGCCCTTACCCAACTTCAGGACATTGCCTCAAAAAATCAGGTGTTTCGCTCATTCATTGGTATGGGGTATCACGACTGTATCACCCCACCGGTGATCCAGCGGAATATTCTGGAAAATCCAGGCTGGTATACAGCCTACACCCCCTATCAAGCCGAAATTGCCCAAGGGCGACTGGAGGCGTTGCTGAACTTTCAAACCCTAATTATTGATTTAACGGGTTTGGATATCGCCAATTCGTCGTTACTGGATGAAGGAACAGCGGCGGCGGAAGCCATGAGTATGAGTTATGGCTTGTGCACAACTAAAGCCAATGCCTTCTTTGTCTCTCAGGATTGCCATCCCCAAACGATTCAGGTGGTGCAAACCCGTGCCAAACCATTGGGAATTGAGATTATTGTCGGTGATCATCAGACATTTGAGTTTGAGTCGCCAATTTTTGGCGCATTACTGCAATATCCTGCCACTGATGGCACAATTTACGATTACCGGGAGTTTGTGAGTAAGGTACATGAGGCGGGCGGTTTAGTCACGGTTGCGGCTGATCCCTTGAGTCTCACCCTGCTCACACCCCCAGGTGAATTCGGTGCGGATATTGCCATAGGAACGACTCAACGCTTTGGTGTTCCCCTGGGATACGGGGGACCTCATGCGGCATATTTTGCCACCCGTGAGGCGTATAAACGGCAGGTTCCAGGGCGAATTGTCGGTGTGTCTAAGGATGCCCAAGGTAAACCCGCTTTGCGCCTTGCCTTACAAACTCGGGAACAGCATATCCGTCGGGATAAAGCCACGAGTAATATTTGTACCGCCCAAGTCTTGCTGGCGGTGATTGCCAGTATGTATGCGGTTTATCATGGACCAGAGGGACTTAAGCAAATTGCTCTGCGTGTCCATCGGTTAACGATGATATTGGCAGCCGGGTTAGAACGCTTGGGTTATAACATTAGTTCACAACCGTTCTTTGATACGGTGCGGGTGGAGTTAGATGCCCAGGAACTCGGCGATATTCTCAAGGCGGCGCAAGCCAGGGGGATGAATCTGCGGGTGTTGGATGAAGCTGCGATCGCGATTACCCTGGATGAAGTGACAACGTTCCAAGATGTGGTGACTCTCCTGGATATTTTCGGATCAGTTGGCGTCGAGGGCATTGATTCGCTACCGTTTCCCGTTGACTCTCTGATGAAACGAGATGTTAGCGGGTTTGAGCCTCCTTTTGCCCGCACCCGTTCCTATCTTACTGACCTAGTTTTTCACCGTTATCATTCAGAAACCGAATTATTGCGCTATATCCATCGTCTCCAAGCCAAGGATTTATCTCTCACCACCTCAATGATTCCCTTGGGTTCCTGTACGATGAAACTCAATGGTACTGCCGAGATGATGCCGATTACTTGGGCGGAATTTAACCAGATTCATCCCTTCGCCCCCTTATCTCAAACCCAGGGCTATCAGATTTTATTCCAACAGCTTGAGGCGTGGTTGGCAGAAATTACCGGGTTTGCCGGGATTTCCTTACAACCCAATGCGGGGGCGCAAGGGGAATATGCGGGATTGCTGGTAATTCGCCAGTATCATGAACACCGGGGTGAGGGACATCGACAGATTTGTTTGATTCCCCAATCCGCCCACGGTACGAATCCGGCGAGTGCAGTTATGGCAGGATTAAAGGTGGTAGCCGTTGCCTGTGATCACCAAGGGAACATCGATGTGGCGGATTTGAAGGCAAAGGCAGAAAAGCACAGCCAGAATTTAGCCGCGTTGATGGTGACGTATCCGTCTACTCATGGCGTTTTTGAAGAAGAAATCCGCGAAATTTGCGATACGATTCATGCTCATGGTGGACAGGTGTATCTGGATGGGGCGAATATGAATGCCCAAGTGGGATTGTGTCGCCCTGGGGATTATGGGGCAGATGTTTGCCATTTAAATTTACACAAAACCTTTTGTATTCCTCATGGTGGTGGGGGTCCGGGGATGGGACCGATTGGGGTACAGTCTCATTTAGTGCCGTTTTTGCCGGATGTGTCGTTTGTTAAAGGTTATGGATCGGTGACAAATCACGACTCCGTGGGCGTTGTGGCGTCAGCCCCCTGGGGAAGTGCGAGTATTTTACCGATTTCCTGGATGTATATCGCTTTAATGGGGGCAGATGGGTTAACCCAAGCGACGAAGGTGGCGATTTTGAATGCGAATTATATTGCCCATCGCTTAGCGCCTTATTATCCGATTCTGTATCAGGGGAAGTCGGGTTTAGTGGCGCATGAATGTATTTTAGATTTGCGGGGTTTGAAAAAGTCAGCCGGGATTGAGGTAGATGATATTGCCAAGCGGTTAATGGATTATGGGTTCCATGCGCCAACGGTTTCTTGGCCCGTAGCGGGGACAATGATGGTGGAACCGACGGAAAGTGAGTCGAAGGAGGAGTTGGATCGGTTCTGTGATGCGATGATTGGGATTCGCCAAGAGGTTGAGGCGATTGAGTCAGGGGAGGTTGATCGGGAGAATAATCTGCTCAAAAATGCTCCTCATCCGGCGGAGGTTTTAATTGCAGGGGAATGGAATCGCCCCTATTCTCGCGAACAAGCGGCTTATCCCGCACCTTGGACAAGGGAACACAAGTTTTGGGCGGCGGTAGGGCGGATTGACAATGTCTTTGGCGATCGCAATTTGGTTTGTTCTTGTGTGGGTATGGAGGCGTATAACCAAGATTAAACCCATTTAGTGGGGTTTTCAGAAACCATTGATAGGTAGGGTGGGCATTGCCCACCAGCTTTTTCAGTGCCGTTCAAGTTAACATCATTGAAGCTAAAACTCTGAGTGCGAAACGATGATGGGCTAAAGCCCTTACTACGAACTACGAACTACGAACGATCGCGCGTTGAACGGATCACTTGGCTAATCTGCCACATCACAAAGCCTGCACTGGTGCTGAGTTCTAATTTGGGATGGATGAATGTACCTAACACAAGAGGAAGGGAGAATTCGATCAGGATGAGTGCGATCGCTCTTTTTTTAGGGGTTGGGCGTGTCATGAATTTGACCTTGATTTCTACGATGAGGTCATTGTTTTTTTGGGTAGTTGCCCAAACCACTTGCCCAAGCGACTGGGAAACGGCTTGTACAATGGGGGTTATCGGCTTGGGGAAGCTGACTGGCTTGGGGAAAGCCAATTTTTTAAGATTTTCTTTTGATTTAACCGATGCCCAGAAAGATTAGTTGGGGACAATCCGATCAGACTAATACCCTGAACCTGGTTGAGGCATTACAGAAGCTGGCGGCGGGGGAATTAGATGCGAATCTGGGTGAGTTGAATACCGAGGTTTTGGCACAATGGGTATCGGAGTGCAAGCTGCGTGTCACTGGGAAAGTGAAGCGTAAACCGGGAAAACGGGAACAGACGGTTGAGGTAGGTACAACCAAGAAAGCCTTAGTCAAATTAGTGGAAGCATCGGGTAAAGGTTTAGAATTACCGAAGCGGACAACACAATCCAGTCGTAGTCGAGATGAACGCCAAGCCGAGGCGATTCAGACGGTGATTGACTCGCTGCGAGAGTTGAGCATATTAGAAGAGGAACCGTCACGGAAGAATCAGGGATATTGGAAATTCTCGCTGAATCTGACACATCAAACCAAACCAGCTAAGAATCTGGAAGGAATTCAGCACAAATGGCAGGAACGAACGGGTCAAACCCTTGTAGAGACGCGCCATGGCGCGTCTCTACAGGTAACGGATGAGGGGATAAATTGGCGCGAGATTTGCCACGAAATGCTGGAGAAACAGCGACGGGCTACCAGTAATATTTTGATGCAGGAAGAGTCTGCCAAGTTTGAACGGGAACAGATTTATGTGCCTCTGGCGTTGGTGGAAAGGAGAAAACAGGATAAGCGCGATCGCGAATTTTTACCCGAAAAAGGAACCCAACTCTATGAACCCCAGTATCAGGAAACCCAGCGTTTTGAACATGATGCTTTTTTGAGTCAGATTCTGGAGAAAGGGGAAGGAAAAAGCCAGGGAAAACAGATTGCTTTAATCGGCGAACCGGGGGCGGGAAAGACAACATTGCTACACGCGATCGCGTTTTGGCTGTTGGAGAACAATTTAGGGTTGCCGATTTGGATAAATCTGGCGGATTTGTCTGGTAAGGATATTAGCAAGTATTTGTTAGAGGTTTGGTTAAATCAAGCGATTCCGCCAACGCGATTGAATCAACGAATTCGGGATGATTTGGTTAAGCAAATTGAACAGGGGCGGGTGTGGCTGCTGTTGGATGGGGTGGATGAGATAGTAGCTTCTACTGTTAAGCTGAACAACGCCAGAAATTGGGGAGATTCTTCGTTCCACTCCGTTCCACTCAGAATGACATCCGAGAATCCCATACAAGCAATGGCGCATCAATTAACGGGTTGGATTAATCAGGCGCGGGTGGTGTTAACCTGTCGGTTAAATGTTTGGTTGGCGTCTACGAATGCATTGGAAACCTTTGAAACCTATCGCCTATTAGATTTTGATTATCCTCACCAGGTATATCAATTTATTGATAATTGGTTTAATCCCCCCCAACCCCCCTTTGTAAGGGGGGAGCAAGATGGCTCTATTTGTCTTTCTGTTAGTCAAGATACATCTATTTCTCTACCCCTTAATCAAGATACCTCTACTTCTCTCACCCTTAGTAAGGGGGAGTCGGAGGGGGTTAAAAAAGCCGAACGATTAAAAGCCGAATTAGCCCAACCCGAACGCATCCGCATCCGCGATTTAGTCCAAAATCCCCTAAGGTTAGCGCTATTATGTAGCACCTGGCAAACCTGGGAGGGACATTTACCCGATACCCAGGCGGGATTATATCAGAAGTTTGTCCAGCAGTTTTATATCTGGAAAGCGTCTATTTTTAATACCGATAGGCAAGATGAATTAAATCAAGCCTTAGGACAATTAGCGCTACTGGATATTGATGAAGGGACATCCCGGTTCCGCTTACGGGAAAGCTTGATTGAACAGGAATTGGGGAAAGTAACGGATAAAAATTCGCTATTTTCCTTAGCGTTGCAGTTGGGCTGGTTGAATGTGGTGGGAGTGGCGGCAGAAAAGCCAGATGAGACAGTTTATGCCTTTTATCACCCCACGTTTGAGGAATATTTTGCCGCGCTGGTGGTTGAAGATTGGCACTTTTTCTTGAATCATCGAAACCCACCTCTAACCTTATCTGATCAAGGGCATAAATCAGTTAACTCTCTAAAAGCCCCCCTTTTGAAGGGGGGTTGGGGGGATCTCTCTTACCGCATATTTGAACCGCAATGGAAACA
>NZ_JAVJZI010000131.1:0-11896 GCF_040223135.1 Coleofasciculus sp. G3-WIS-01 | reverse complement strand
AGTTTGAACTCGTAGGTTAAATTAAACAATTGCATCACCTCCTAACACCATTATACAACTGTTTGACAAAATAACAGGACGATTTATCAAATAAAAAGCCGCCCGATAAGGACGGGGCTTGTATCCCCAATTTTCGGTCACAGTGGGTACGTCAGGACTTACGCATTGACAGAAAGACAATCATCTGCAGTAGGGCAAGTGGTAGAGATATTCTGTTGGCAGAACGAGCTTTGATTACGAGAAACTCAAAGACTCAGCCAAAATTCTCCGAATTTGAGCATCCACAATATCGGGTTGTTCCACCATTGCCAGATGACCACAATTAGAAATTTCAATCACATTGGCACCCCCATTTTGAAAAAGCTTATGGAAGCTAGCCAGATGACGCACATATTTTGGTGCCATTATGGTATCATTCGCACCCGCCAAAAAATAAACAGGCTGATGAAGCTGTGATACCACTTGAGGCAAACGGTGAACCTCAGCCTCGGTTGTCGAATCCAACAGACTCCTAAGTGCTGCTTCTGGGTGAGCCACAACGAAATCAATGACCCGTTGCCGTCCCCAACGCCGTGCCAGAGGACGCGCCACCTGTGCCCGTGTAAACAGTACATCAATCAAGGGCAGATAACACAACCACTGAGGGCGGCGTTTGACCAACTGCTTACCCACATTCCGAAATCGTTCAAACTCTTCTTTTAAATAAATGCCGCCCCCCGCATTCAGACAAATCACCCCTTTGACCCGTGCTGATGCCACTGAGGCTCCCCACAAGGCGATACTGCCACCCAGAGAGTGACCAATAAGCCAAGCGTTATCGATTGCCAGCTTTTCCAATAGAATACCCAAATCCCTGGCATAAGCAGCAAGGGTATAGTTACTGGTCGATAAATCAGTGGTGCTAACGTCTGCCGATGTTAATGTGGCATTATCGTTCTCACCCGCCCTGCCAGAGGTAGTAGCCCCAAAAGCCGATTCGGTTTGTGGTTTTTTATCAGTTGGGGATTGAGAATCACCAAATCCCCGCAAATCATAGACTAAACATTGATAATCAGCATCTAATCGGTCAATCAGTGGTTGCCAATAGTTACGACTTAACAGCCAGCCGTGGATAAAAACCAAAACTGGGGATGAGGATGCCTTGGGAGGCGTTAATTCGTAGGCGTGGGTAGCCCCAAGAATCTCAATCGTTGCCATACATCCATCCTATCCGAGAATTGGCACAGGTGGTCAAGGGTGTAGGGGTGTAGGGTGTAGGATGTAGGGGAAAGAGTTTATCCCACTCAAAACTCAAAACCGACGCCCTAATAATCGCTGTCGGACACTTTCGGCAATTTTTTGACCCAAATATTCGGGAATCAAGTTTTCATTGGGACCGAGCAAGTAGAGAATGAGGCGGGTACGTCCACGCCAGACAAGTAAGTTAGCGTTGACGACGAGTAAGTCTTCTTGCCAAACAGCATACATTACCTTATAAAACAATCCCGGCTGGTTATCGGCTTCAATTAACAGGGCGGGTAGATGAAATACTGGGTCTACATAGAACTCAGTTTCTACTTGTTCTAAGCCAGCATCCAGATTAAATTCCACTGCTAGCATTTCTTCAACTTCAAAACGTCCTGCCAGCGCCTCCCGAATGGCACGGCAGACGTTATCGGCTGTTTTGGGGGTCAGGGCTTTGCTACCACGGGATACCACTAGCTTGATGAACACCAGCATGGGGGGACTGATTTGACCATGAAGACTCAGGCTGTGAATTGTCAATCCATAGGCAGCTAAAACCCCAAAAATATCACTGAGGAGAAAAGACTGGTTGCGGTAGGCAAAATGTAGGGCGCTTTTCGAGCCTTCGGGTTTGATCTCAATGACGACGCGCCGAGTTTTGTAGAGTTTATAAGCTAGCCGAAGATTTTGCAATTGGATCTCACTACTGACAAACTGCTCATAAAATTCCGGAAACGCCCGGTTGAAGCGCTTTAGCAGTTCTAGTGTTGATGATTTCAGACCCGCAGCCATAAGTAGGGGGAAAAGGCGTTCGCTTTGGTAAAAAGCTTTTGGGATAGACCAGCAAGCTCAGCCTCAAGGCAAAAACCTGCCGTATCTGGTTAATCTCTCACAAATTCGGCACAATAGCCTCAGTCTAGCTAAAGAAGGTCTTGCCCTGAGTCACAATTTGCCACTGAGCCGTAGAAATAAAGTGGCATCGTTGAAGGACGGCACTAGCCAAACATGCTGGGAACTGGGGGTTAGGATCAGCTCTAGTTAGAAGCTTTGGGGTACTGTGACCCTAAGCGCCAGGGGTCAGAATGTCATAACGGTGATAGGAGCATCTCAATCCAATTGTGGTACGATAAGCATGTCAGTTGAAAGTTGTCATACCAAAAGTCAGGAAAAAACTTATGCATGACAACTAACTTCTCCGACACTTTATGTGATAAAGTTGAACAAGTGGAACGCTTTCACTTGTTCTATGGCGTGGCTATTCCATTGGTCAAAACCTCTACAAGTTGTTGTTACGACTCAACCCATGTAGCTTCTTGTAGATGGAATAGACAAAACGACAAAGCATACTGGTTGAGCAGTTTTTGTCGTGTGGCGGGATTCTATGGTACCCGTAAGTCCTTAAAGTTCAAAAGGTAAAACTTTTGAATAACCATCAAGTTACCCAGCTAGATATGTCTAGTTGTAAGTAGCTGAGAATAAGTCTTATGTAACGAATACCAGTATAAAATGCTATAGCCACACCGGCATGGGTTTTTGGAAGAGCTTTTTTGGCAGTGCTGACACTGCTTCTACATCGACAAAATTGGAAGGTGATGCCGTTTCAAATCTGAGCGAGTCTCCAGGCTCTGGCGATCGCACTGATAATGGGCGTATCCTTTTTAGTACGGAGCGAGAACTGGATCTGTATGAGTTAGAGGAGCTTTGCGACGCCGTGGGTTGGTCACGACGACCCATGCGGAAAGTTCGCAAAGCGATTCAACACAGTTTCCTGGTGGTGTCTATGTGGCAGCAGCGAGGAAACACTAGGCGTCTGATTGGCTTTGCCCGGGCTACGTCCGACCATGCCTTTAATGCCACAATTTGGGATGTGGTGGTTCACCCCGAATTCCAAGGTAAGGGACTGGGTAAGGCGTTAATGAAGTACACCATCAAGAAACTTCGCAGTGAAGATATCAGTAATATCACTCTCTTTGCTGATCCCCAGGTGGTCAATTTTTATCGGCAAATGGGATTTATGTCCGATCCCGAAGGCATCAAAGGGATGTTCTGGTATCCAGACTGATTTTTGTGCGGTGGAGACTAGGCAAATTGGACGCTAGGGTATACTATCAAGATAGGCATCGGGATGTAGCGCAGCTTGGTAGCGCGCCTGCTTTGGGAGCAGGATGTCGCAGGTTCAAATCCTGTCATCCCGATTTTTTAACATCAACAGGGTGGCGTGGAAGTCTATGGACTTCAGTCAGGGTAGAAAGAAACGCCCCCTGTTCAGAGATCATGGTTAATGGTTCATGGTGCATAAACCTCTCGCCGTGAACGATTTAGCTGGTTTGGGGTTGAAGAACTGAGTGAAATGCCACGTCTTTTAATCGTGGGATGAGCTTTTAAAATTTTTTGTTTTACCCATATTGATACTTTTGGGACGATGAGTTCAGACCCGCCCTTTCGGTTGGCTTGACTGATAACATTAACCTAAAACCTGAACAAGTGGAACTCCATGGGATTGAAACCAGTCAGTTTTCTTAACTCAGACAAAACTGGGAAAACCTAGGTTTACCTGACTCAACTCTCGTCACTCATGAAAGCTGGATGTCAATTGTAACTATCGTAACTGTCGATAGTGCCAGGAAAACAGCCTAGATTAGCATGGATAGACTCTACCTTACATTTTTAACCGATTTATTCAACTAACGAGAGAGATGTCATTATCAAGTGAGAGCGGTATCCTAGTTTTAATGAGGTAGCTATACACAGAACTCAAGAGGCAATTGTTTTATGAAATCATTAGTTCGCTGGAGTGCAACATTAGGTTTAGTGGGGACGACCCTCCTAGGCTCCTTGTTTGGTGGAAGTCTGCGGGCGCTGGCTTTGACCGAACAGCAGGTGATGGAAAAGTTACAAACTGTCCCTGTCTTTACGGTTACTGATGGAGAAGGTTCACCCTTAGTCGCCTCTATTCCGACTCAGAGCAATCAAAATGCGGCGGTTGCAGGCGTCTTTATTAGCCAGAGGGATGCACAAGCCTTTGTCGAACGATTAAAGCGGGAAAAGCCTGAATTGGGAAACCAAGTCCGGGTCGTACCTGTATCGTTAGCAGAAGTCTACCAACTAGATCAACAGAGTCAAAATCAACCCAATGGTCTAGATTTTGCCTATATTCCAGTGCAGCAGCAAGTACAGTCAGCTCAGCAACTTCTGGGTCAAGGGCAAGAATTTCAGGGTGTCCCCCTGTTTGTGGCAAGAGGAGGTCGCGATCAAGGATATCTAACGATTCAACAGGAAGGTCAGCAAGTTATTCCTTTTTTCTTTGACAAAGAGCAGTTGCAGAACTTGGTTAACCGTTTTAAGGAACAACAGCCTAACCTGGCTTCTAGTGTTGAGATTCAGGTTGTACCGCTAGAGGGTATTATTAGTACGTTACAAACTCAGGATAATCCTCAACTTGAGCAAATCCTCCTTATTCCGTCGCAAGAATCTCTACAATTTTTGCGTCAATCTTCTTCTCAATAGCTCTAAACTGGTCTAAAGGGAGCCAGGTCAACTAACCATGGCTACAATGCCAGAGCCATCCTCTAGGACATTTACTGTGGTATCCGGTCAAGATCTCTGGCTGTGGCGACAAGATGCCCAGATGTCTGCTGTAGAGGCGGGTATCCCTGTCGCTGAAGTAGATTGGTTACTTCAAGAGGTAGCAGGACTTGACCCCCTGTCGCTGCGCCTAGAGTCTTTTAAGACGCGATCGCACATCGAATTACGCTATCCGCTGTCAGTCCTAGCTCAACTCTGGCAGCGGCGTCTTGATGACCGCTTGCCTGTACAGTATTTAGTGGGGATCACTCCTTGGCGGCGTTTTTCGCTGAATGTGTCCCCTGCTGTTTTAATTCCTCGACCGGAAACGGAATATTTAATCGATTTGGCGGTAAGCGCGACGGGGAAGAGTCCCAAACCCCAACTTGACTCGGGACAGTGGGCAGATTTAGGCACAGGCAGCGGCGCGATCGCGTTAGGATTAGCTGAGGCGTTTCGGAGTGCGACGATTCACGCCGTTGATTACAGTCCCGATGCCCTCGCTATTGCCCAACTGAATGCTCAACAGTTAGGATTTGAGTCAAGAATTCAATTTTATCAAGGGTCGTGGTTTTCCCCCTTGGCAGCACTCAAAGGTCAATTGAGTGGTATAGTATCCAATCCTCCCTATATTCCCACAGATGAACTACAACAGTTACAGCCAGAAGTACGAGATCACGAACCGTTGGCGGCACTTGACGGGGGAATTGATGGTCTAGACTGCATTCGACACCTGATTAATACTTCTCCCGATTACCTGCGTCCTGGGGGCGTTTGGATGATAGAAATGATGGCAGGACAAAGTAATACGGTTGCCCAGTTATTGCATCAACAGGGCAGTTATGGTCAGATTCAGATAATTCCAGATTTAGCTGGAATTGACCGTTTTGCTTTGGCGTATCGGCAATAATAAGTCATAAGTTATAAGTCAGACGAATGACAAATGACAAATGACAAATTTTGACTTTTGCCTTAATTTCTAGCAAAATATTAAATATTTCCCTGAAGCTATCAGAGTATTATCTAACCTCAACATGACTCATGTGTTCATGTCTGCCCTAGTGGCTGGCGCTAATTCTGGCCAGATCGCAAGCTTTCCCACCGACACGATACCCGCTCTGGCTGTACGACCGGATTATGCAGAATTGATATTTACGCTCAAGCAGCGAAGCAATAACAAACCCTTAATTTTAATGGGAGCATTTCCTGCATCACTTTGGTCTTATGTCAAGGGGACAGACGCCGAATTAGAGATTTGGCAGCAAGTGGCGCAGAAATATTGGCCCGGAGCGCTAACATTAGTCCTGCCCGCTTCGGATAAAGTTCCGGCGGCGATGAACCCCACAGATCCGACCACGATTGGCTTACGGGTTCCCAACTCTAGAGTGGCGATCGCGATTTTGTCGCAGACGGCTCCTTTAGCCACGACAAGCGCCAACATTTCCGGGAAACCTCCCTTACATACAATGTCAGAAATTGAGGCAGAGTTTCCGGAGGTGCTGACCCTTCATCCCACGGAATCCACAGAATTAGAAGAGCCTCACTCCAATACCCAAGGCGTACCTTCTACGGTGGTGAAATGGACAGGAGACAGTTGGCAAATTTTGCGCCAAGGTGCTGTCTCATTCAACTGTTCAGTGTCTAAGGGATGATGATTAGAGCCTGATTCACAGGTAATTTCTAGATATTTTCGGAAAAATACCTCAGACCTCAACAAAAACCTGTTCGCAATGCCACACCGTCAAAGACTCAATGCCCCTATCTGAGCGAGTTTTCCGGTGTGACAATTGCGGGTTAGAAATTGCTCGCGATTTCAACGCCTCCATTATTTTGGAATGGTTCCGCCAGTTAGGTGGGGGAGAGCCTGTGGACTGGCTGAGTGCCGACACCGCCAGGGTGAAACAGGAAGTAAACAGCAGATTTACCGGATATTGGTAGATTTGTGTCAGTTTTACGTAACGGATGATGACGATGAGGAAAACGGGCTATGCTTGAGCTGTAGGCGGGTATGGCAAGAATCAAAAGTAAAATTCGTTAGTCCACACCCCACCCAAATTAAAGATTGTGGATGGGGACTCCTGCCAAGATTACGTTGAAGAGTTGGAAAAAATATGGGCAACATGGAGCTGATCTATCTGGTAGTGGGTATTGTCATGGGACTCGTTGTCAGCCGCGCTACTCGTTCCAGCAAACAGCCAGACGGTTCAACGGTATCAAAATCGCCAATGTCAAAACCGGAGGAATCCCAGCCTGCCAAGGCGGAACCCGTGAAGGAGGATGAACTTGAACCCCTGAAGCAGGAACTCCAGCAAACCCAATTGGCTTACCAAATGGCGCATGAAATAAGCCAGTATAAAGCTGGGTTCTTAGCGCGGACATCCCACGAACTGCGATCTCCCCTGAGTAGTTTAATGGGGATGCATCAGCTCATTTTGTCCGATTTATGTGACTCACCGGAAGAAGTTAAGGAATTCGTGGCTCAAGCCCATATCTCGGCGCAGAAGATGGTAAAACTTTTAGATGAGGTGATTGCCGTGGCAAAAACGGAACACGGTACTAATCGTCCAGAGACTCGCCCCCTGCAATTGAGCCAATGCTTTGAAGAACTCGAAGTCCTCACCCACATGCAAGCTGGGAATCGGAATCTGCGGCTGAAAGTGATTTCCCCTGACCCAGACATAGAAATATTAGCTGATCCCCGGCGTTTTCGTCAGGTATTAATGGGAATGGTGGACAGCATCATTGCCCAAATGGAAGAAGGGAGTATTCAGGTTTGTGTGGCAAATTCTGACCACTCCCAGATGGTTAATATCTGTGTTGATGTGGACTGTCCCCACGCGATTTTGAGTGAAGCCATTGATTTACTCTCTTGTGAATCTGAATCGGAGACTCAAACAAGTGAGAGTGACACAACCTCATCAACAACGTCACCTGGAATGACTTGGTTGATGGTGCAAAGCTTGGTGAACGTGATGCAGGGACGTTTGGAACTGCTACCCATTCCTGGTAAGGAACCAACGGACGATTCAGCCACAGACACTTGTATCCGGTTACAATGTTCTATGCCTCTAGCAACTCCGGAGATGATCGAACGGGTGTTGGCAGAGCAGTCATGAGCGGTTGATTGTATAGCACCATTGTGGTTGTGGTGTTACATTCAAAACCAATGCGTTCGTAGAAGCGTTGTTGATGAGTGGTCATTAAATAAACTCGTCTTCATCAAAATCTTATGCATTTAATTAAGGATTTACCTTGGGGAGAAACCGAAATATTTTTAAAAATTAACCGCCGACAATTTAAGTGTACTCACTGTCAAAAACCCTTTAGTGAGGAATTAAATTTTGAACTACGAACTACGAACAAAACCGCAAACCGCGATAAACTGAACCAGAGAGCATCTAGAGTAACCACAGTTGAGTTGTCATGACCAATCGCCTTGCCCAATGCCAAAGCCTTTATCTGCGTAAGCATGCGGAAAATCCTATCGATTGGTGGCCCTGGAGTGATGAAGCTTTATTCACCGCCAAGGCAGAAAATAAGCCGATTTTCCTGTCGATTGGTTACTCAAGCTGCCACTGGTGTACGGTGATGGAAGGGGAAGCCTTTTCTGATCCAGCGATCGCGCAGTACATGAATGCTAATTTCTTACCGATTAAGGTAGACCGCGAAGAACGCCCGGATATTGATAGCATTTATATGCAGGCGTTGCAGATGATGACCGGTCAAGGGGGTTGGCCCCTAAATATCTTTCTGACACCAGATGATCGAGTTCCCTTTTACGGTGGTACTTATTTCCCTGTCGAACCACGCTATGGGCGTCCGGGCTTTTTACAGGTATTACAAGCGATTCGCCGCTTCTATGATGTCGAAAAAACCAAGCTGCAAAACTTTAAAGCAGAAATTATTGGTCATCTACAACAGTCGGTTATCCTCCCCGCTTCAGGACAACTCACGGCTGAGTTACTCCACCAAGGGATGGACAAGACTATCCAAATTGTGGCTAGTGGGAGTTATGGACCAAGTTTTCCCATGATTCCTTATGCGGATTTATCATTACGGGGAATTCGCTTCGACAAGACGACAGACGTTGATGCTTACCAAGCTTCGCGATCGCGTGGGTTAGACTTAGCCAAAGGGGGAATCTATGATCACGTCGCCGGCGGCTTTCATCGCTACACCGTAGACGCCACTTGGACGGTGCCCCACTTTGAAAAAATGCTCTACGATAATGGGCAGATTGTCGAGTATCTGGCAAATCTGTGGAGTGCGGGGATTAAGGAAGCCGCGTTTGAACGGGCAATATCGGGGACAGTGCAATGGCTGACAAGGGAAATGACCTCATCTTCAGGTTATTTTTACGCCGCTCAAGATGCTGATAGCTTTACTGAACCTAGCGCCGCCGAACCGGAAGAAGGGGCATTTTATGTCTGGAGTTATGCTCAATTGCAGCAACTCCTCACCGCTGAAGAATTGGCAGAACTGCAAGAACAATTTACGGTGACGTCTGAGGGCAATTTTGAAGGACACAATGTTTTGCAGCGCCGTTACTCAGATCAGTTAAATAATACCTTAGAAACGGCATTAGCTAAACTGTTTACTGCCCGTTATGGTTCCCCACCCAATACGATAGAAACCTTCCCCCCAGCCCAGAATAATCAGGAGGCAAAAACTAGGAATTGGTCAGGTCGTATTCCCCCAGTTACGGATACGAAAATGATTGTGGCATGGAATAGCCTGATGATTTCTGGTTTAGCCCAAGCCCATGGTGTATTTCGTAAACCAGAATACCTGGAATTAGCAACAACGGCAGCTAAATTTATTTTAGAGAATCAATGGGTTGATCAGCGTTTCCATCGGCTGAATTACGAAGGTCAAGCGTCTGTATTGGCACAGTCGGAAGATTATGCTCTATTTATTAAAGCCTTATTGGATTTGCATCAAGCTTCACTAGGATTAGCCACAGCAAAGGAGTCTTCCCAATCACCAATCCCTGATATCTGGTTGGAGGAGGCGATCAAGGTACAAGAAGAATTTGACGAATATCTGTGGAGTGTAGAACTCGCAGGCTACTATAACGCGGCTAGTGATAGTAGTGGGGATTTATTGGTGCGGGAACGCAGTTATACCGATAATGCCACACCTGCGGCGAATGGAGTCGCGATCGCGAATTTGGTGCGTCTGACGTTACTCACTGAAAATTTATCCTATCTCGATCGCGCAGAACTTGCCCTCAATGCGTTTGGGAGTGTGATGAATAAGTCGCCCCAATCCTGTCCCAGTCTGTTTACGGCTCTCGATTGGTTCCGCAATTCTACCCTAATTCGCACCAGCGCAGATCAGATTTTATCCCTAATGATTCAGTATTTTCCGGCAAGTATGTATCGATTAGAAACCAGTCTTCCGGAGGATGCGATTGGGTTAGTTTGTCAGGGACTCAGTTGTAAACCCACGGCTCATACCCAGGAACAATTATTGGCGCAAGTCCAGAAAAGTCAAACGAGGGGATAGTACCTTATTTTCCATGGTATGTGGCGTAATGAAGGGAGGTAAGTTTTGCTCCTTCGCTTCGCTAGTCGGACATGGTGCGTGATTGTGTAGGGGCGGGTTTCACTACTATCATTTTTTACCTCACCCAGATGTAACTCGCGCCCGCCCCGACTGAGTGCAAATGCTTGGTGTAATAGTCATTTGTTATATCATGTCCGATTGATCACTTGCGATATAGGTTTAGTCCAGTAAATATCGGTGCGTTGATTTTATCGTAACTGTTTATCCAGACTTGATATAACTTGAAGTTTGCCTTTCCCCCCAAAGACAAATAGCCAAATATTCACGGCTAGCCAGTGTAAAATAACAGCAGACCAAAGCGATCGCGTGACACCATAGCTAACCGCGCAGGCAATTCCTAACAATCCCGCTAAGACTAAAAATCTCCAATCCCGGAACATTGGATAACCAGAAGGGTAAAAATAACGAGCGTTCAAGGGATGATACAGGATAAACAAAATTGTACTCAGGCTCAACCAAAACAACCACGCCCCCGCCGATGCATTTTCCAGGAAACTGGGAAGCAGCAGCCCCCGAAAGACTAACTCTTCACTAAATGCGGGGAAAACCAAGGTTAAAAAGAACTGAACCCCATTGAAATCCCAACGGAATTGTAAAAAACCCGTCATCAAACCGAAGGGAATCGCGATCGCGGCATACCCTAAGGCAATTACAGCACAAATTAGCCACCCCCACCCACTCGGTAATGTAGTTAATCCCGCCACTAAGCGAGTTAACAGCGTTGACAAAACTGGAATATTTCCTAATAATACCGTTGGCGCAATCGGGAAAATTGACCCATCTCCCCCAGGGACTTGAAAACTTTGCAACACCCACAGTTTCGCATTTTTGTCAAGCAACAAATCAGCAATGATATCCTGTCCTCGACGGGGCATAATCGTCCGCCAACTCAAAATCCCGGCTAATAACTGATTATCCTGCATAAAGCGATCGCCCACACCCGCCAATGTTTCGGCGTTGTGCTTCCAGTCAGAACGCACTACCCCCAAGGGTGTTAAATTCTGTTCTAGTTCTTCCCCTAACGTCACTAACTCCTGAAATCGCTGGGTTTGGGGATGATTGGGATGGTGCTGTAGCCAAGCCTGTATCTGAGGCGTCGTCGCCACCTGTTCCTTGATCTGCTCAATGGCAATATACAAGGCTTGGTTAGAATCCTGCACGCAAGACGTAGCCGGGGTGACAATCGCACTTCCGGTTCCATCCCCTGTGCGATAGCGGGACATCATCACGTTTAACTGTTGCTGCAGCGCCTGCAAGGGTGAGAGAATCACGCCATCAAAGTTATAGTCTTGAGTGACGGCTTCCAGTTTGATTAAAACATCAACTACAGGGCGTTTCCCCAACCATCCCCGTTGTAAATCCCCCATATAATTTGCCCACATCGCGTTTGCGGCAATAATACCTTGACACTCCCCGCCCTATAAGTGCGGGGATTCTTAGTTCCGCGACACACCTTACAATTATCTATCCTTGCGGCAATACTTAAACCAAACACCCGTAGAAAACTACCAAGTATTGAGCCTAATTTAGATAACTCCAG
>NZ_JAVJZI010000128.1:0-17119 GCF_040223135.1 Coleofasciculus sp. G3-WIS-01 | reverse complement strand
CATCAAACGCTTTTTGATAAATAATTAGATCTTCATGAGTTTTGATGGTTTTTTGGTCTTCTTCCTTGTCCACTTTCCCTCCAGGTCTTCCAAGTCTTACCCCCATTATACCGTTAAGGTAAAAAACCTACCCTTGTGAGTAGCCCCCATCCCCCCTAGCCCCCCTTTGAAAGGGGGGTATAAAGGGGGGATAAAGGGGGGTTAGAGAGAGGCTTTGAATTCTCCCCCATGGAAAAAAGCTCCCGCATCCTCTGGTCTCTCCCGTGCAAAAAAAGCTCTCGCATCCTATGGCTTCCCCGTGCAACAGAAGCGAAGCATCCTTGGGTCTCCCCCGTGCAAAAAACGCTCTCGCATCCCCTGGTCTCCCCCGTGCAAAAAACGCTCTCGCATCCCCTGGTCTCCCCCGTGCAAAAAAAAGCGAAGCATCCGCTGGTCTCCCCCTTTTTAAGGGGGACGGAAGGGGGATCTAAAAGGGGGACGGAAGGGGGATCTAAAAGGGGGACGGAAGGGGGATCTAAAAGGGGGACGGAAGGGGGATCTAAAAGGGGGACGGGAGGGGGATCTAAAAGGGGGACGGGAGGGGGTGGGAAGAGGGCTAGGGGGTTAGGTTTGATGTTGATTTTTCCAGATGGCGTGAAAAGTCAGACAAATTGACACCCCCACCCCCAGATGTGCTACTGCACGTCTCTACATCAGCGAGGAAGTCGCAAATAACGAGTAAAATAACTCTTGTCTTGTGATCATCCTGCTTTATTTTGACCACCTGGATCACCCTGAAAACAACTCATACCCGCTGGGAAGCCGAGCTGATGCATCAGGTTCTGGCAGCTCACGACATCCCTAGTCGGATTATTGACCAGGGTATCCCGTCCTATTTTGGGGCGGGGAGTCCGGCTGCGTTGCAAGTTCGCTCCCACGATCAATGGACAGCTTTGCTATTGCTAAGTTCTCCAGACGAGGAATAAGCAGACATCTCGGATAATTATTAAGGAATTAAAACATTTCATGTCTTTATTTGACTGGTTTGCCAATCGACGAAAATCAGAACCGATTCCCCAACAACGACGGGAACGGGAGATTGCTGATGGATTATGGACAAAATGTGAGGCGTGCGCGGTTCTCACCTATACTAAAGACCTGAGAGCGAATCAAATGGTCTGCTCTGAATGTGGTCATCATATCCGGGTATATAGTGACGAACGGATTCGCCAGCTTATTGATGGGAATACCTGGATACCCCTGGATGAGCAAATTCGTCCCACTGATCCGCTAAAATTCCGCGATCGCAAATCCTATAGCGATCGCCTACAAGATTACCAAGACAAGACTCAACTCACTGACGCCGTGCAAACGGGAATCGGACAGCTTCATGGATTACCCATCGCCCTAGGCGTCATGGATTTCCGATTCATGGGCGGTAGTATGGGTTCGGTGGTGGGCGAAAAACTGACCCGCCTCATCGAACAAGCCACCCGCCAACGCTTACCTGTGGTGATTATATGCGCCTCTGGGGGGGCGAGAATGCAAGAAGGCATGTTAAGCCTGATGCAGATGGCGAAAATCTCTGGGGCGCTGGAACAGCATCGTCAAGCTAGTTTACTCTATATCCCTGTGTTAACCCATCCCACCACGGGAGGCGTTACTGCTAGTTTTGCTATGTTAGGAGACATTATTTTAGCCGAACCCAAAGCTACCATCGGTTTTGCGGGACGCCGAGTGATTGAGCAAACGCTGCGCGAAAAACTCCCCGACGACTTTCAAACCTCTGAATATCTACTCCAGTACGGCTTTGTTGATGCGATTGTTCCTCGCACTCAGTTGAAAAAGACGCTGGCGCAGCTTATTCGTCTTCATCAACCCTTCCCCACCTCACCTACTGTGGTTTCCCATTCTGAACCGATGACGTTGATGGCGAAAGGCGCTGATCATAAAACGGAGTTTTGAGGGGGAGGGTTTTGTGAGTTTTTACCTATAACCCTTTGTTTGATGTAAAAAACTTCTTGAGAGAAAGGTGTCACGAGAGTGGCATCATATTCATACTCAGTTGTCGCATCTGCCACTGTCATGATCAGTATTTTCGCCCGGTTAAGGTTACCCTAAGATTGTATGATAAAAGTATCACATTTTTGTGGTCGAATCAATGTTAGTAGGATTCAAGACAGAGTTAAAACTGAACAACAAACAGCGAACGCAGCTAGCTAAACACGCGGGTGTTGCCCGTCATGCATGGAATTGGGGGTTAGGCTTAACTAAACAGATACTCTTACACAATCGGGACAATCCAGATGACAAAATTAAGTTTCCCACTGGAATTGACCTGCACAAATGTTTGGTGGCACTGGTTAAGCCCATTTGCCCGTGGTATTACGAGGTGAGTAAATGCGCTCCCCAGTATGCACTCTCTCAGCTAGCTATTGCATGGAAGCGAGTATTTAAGAAAACGATCAAGCCACCTCGGTTCAAACGTAAAGGAAAACACGACAGCTTTACCCTGGATGGGTCAATCAAGCTTGACCACTTTCGGATAAGAGTCCCAGTCATCGGCTGGCTGAGGACTTATGAACGGTTGCCCGTCTACTTCCAGCCCAAGTCGGTGACCATATCCAGAACGGCTGACCGATGGTTTATCAGCTTCAAGCTGGAGTACGAGCAAGTATACCGCCCAAAACTCCACCCTGTAGTGGGAGTGGATTTAGGACTTAAGGCGTTAGCTGTCCTATCCACAGGCATCGTAGTAGAAGGTGCGAAAGCTTATCACAAGTATGAAAAGAAACTCTCACGCCTGCAATGGCTAAATCGCCATAAACAGATTGGTTCGGTTAACTCGAAAAGAGCCTCGAACAAGATAGCTAGACTCCATCGCCAGATAGCCAACATCCGCAAAGACACATTACACAAACTCACAACCTATCTAGCCCAAAACCACAGCCGGATAGGAATAGAGAACTTGAACGTGTCAGGGATGATGGCTAACCACAAGTTAGCTAAAGCCATCCAGGACATGGGCTGGTACGAGTTTAAGCGCCAATTAGAGTACAAATGTCAGTTGTATGGGTCAACCTTGGTTTTGGTTGACAGATGGTATCCTTCAACCAAAACCTGCTCCCAATGCCACACCGAAAAAGATTCAATGCCATTATCTGAGCGAGTGTTCCGGTGTGACAACTGTGGGTTTGAGTGTGACCGAGATTTGAACGCATCGCTCAATTTAGAACAAGCCGCCAGTTAGACGGTGTTAGCCTGTGGACTGGGAAGGTGCCGACACCACCAGAATGAAGCAGGAAGTAAACGGCAGATTTGACCAGCTACTGGTAGATTTGTATAAGTTTTACGTAACGGATAAGCTACAGGTTGAGCAATTTTCATGCATTAAAGACGAATGAGCCAAATTTTCCAAGGAGAACCCCGAATGAAACGATTGATATTGCTAGCTTTGGCAATGGTATTCTTTGTGTTTCAAATAGCGGTGAGTAGCGCCACCGCTCTGGAACTGAGTCAGGACGTTCGTACTGTTCCCGTGAATGAACAGGGTGATACTAAGGTTGTCAGCCTAGCCGAGTTCAAGACAGGTCAACGCCTGTTTATCGATAGCTGTAGTCAATGTCATCTCGGCGGCAGAACTAAGACAAACCCCAACGTCACCTTAAAGATAGAGGATCTGCAAGGGGCATTCCCCCGTCGCGATAACATCGCCGCTCTTGTAGACTACATCAAAAACCCCACAACCTACGATGGATTTACAGAGATTTATGAGTTCCACCCCAGTACTCGCAGCGCCGATATCTTCCCTGAGATGAGAAACCTCACAGAAGATGACCTTGAGGCGATCTCGGGTTATATTCTGATCCAACCAAAAGTTCAAGGTATCATGTGGGGAGGTGGTAAGGCTGTCAGCTAAGTCCGAATTTTTTTGAATGATTCATTGGAGGGTTGAAAGGAGACGATTAAAAGGTTGGAGGTAAAAACATTCACCGTTTAATTGGCTACGGATCAACCCTTCAATAAGCAAAAGCAAAAGATGAAAAACTAGAAACTAATGCTGAATAATAGGATTAAAAGCTTTCACTTTAGCCATTCATTCCGATATAAGTTTTTTTCAGTTCGCAGTCTGTTCGCTATGTTGATGGCTCTGTGTGTCGTCTTTATGGTCAGCTCACCCGCTTATGCGATCGATGACTACGTTAAACGTTTTTTAAAGGTGACTGAACCCATTGCCTTAGATGTCAATGAACAGGGACAGACAAAGGAATTCACCCCAGACGATTTGGCTGAGGGGAAAGAACTGTTTAAAGCTCATTGCATTAATTGTCATGTTGGCGGAACCACCCTACAAGATCCGAGAGTTTCCCTGGGACTGGAAACATTGGCGGGAGCTACCCCACCTCGCGATAATGTTGATGGGATTATCTCTTTTCTCCGAGAACCCATGACCTATGATGGCAGTGATCCAAGTTTTTGGTGTCGCCAAGTTCCAGATACTTGGATGCCACAGGAGCAAATTGAAAAACTAGCCGCATTTGTCCTGAGAGCCGCTCAAAAGGCTCCAGGCTGGGGAGAAAAGGCTTCATCTTAAGGTTGTGGAAGTAGAGACGTAAGGCGTGGAACGTCTGGAAGATGAGGGAGATGAGGAAGATAGGGGAGATGGGAAAGCTATGGTGATAATCGGACAAGGCAATGCCGTGCCCCTACCAAAGCTTAGGGATAATTGATTCGTAGGGGTACGATACTATCGTGCCCTGATCTCGCTTATTCCCCAGCTCCATTACTAATACGTCATAATGGGGTGTAAATTTTGAGAGTAGCGCTCAAACTTTGAGCAAATGAAAACAGCGACGCGCCCAGAGGAATTAACGGATTTAGGCAACTGCTTACAGGAGGACTTGCAGTCATACCTGCATGAGAGCATTCCTGTTCAAGTTCGGTGTCGGCGAAGTGATGAACGGTTAGCGATTTGGGTACAGCATCCCGCCGAAGCGACGCTGGATCAAGACCAGATTCTCGCGTTTTTAGAACAAACGATCCGCAGCCAATATCCATTGGTGGCTCAACAAGCAAGAGTTAACCTGCTGCGAGCTGGAGAAAAGAAACCTTACGTCTCGCGATCGCTCTTCCTAGATTTGCCTGAACCTGAACCCGAAACCACAACCCCCTCTGATGCGGATTCGGTAGAAACGAACGCCACAGAGGAGACTAACCCCCCGTCTGAAACGGAAACTCCACAAAACTCAGACTCGGACGAAACACAAGCTGAATCATCCCATCCGTGGGATCAACCGATTCCTGAGGTAAGCGATGAAGATGAAGCCGATGAGTCAAAATCAGAAAAACCCCCGTCAGTCAAGGTTAGGTTAAAATCATCTCTACTGCCGTTGGTGGTAGCGGGTGCTGGGTTGAGTTTGCTGGTTTTCTTTAGCACGCTTTATGTCCTAACTCGTCCTTGTGTCATGGGTGAATGTGCGGTTTTGCCAGAAGCGGAACAGTTAAGCCAAAAATCAACCAAAACTCTGCAAAACCCAGAATCGGGAAAAGCAGTTTTGGAAGCACAGGAACAGCTACAAGAGGCGATTCAATTGGTTGCGACGATTCCGCCTTGGTCACGTTACCACAGCCAAGCTCAACAAAAACTGCAAATCTATCAATCGCACTCGGAAACAGTGGCGGATATGGTAGAGGCGCTGAAAACAGCGGCTAGAGCCGGGTATGAGAGCCAAAACCCACCCCATCTGGAGTCGAAGTGGCGGGAGGTTCAGAACCTCTGGCGAGACGCGATCGCAAAACTGGAACAGCTCCCCACCGATAGCAATCTCCAACCCTTAGCCAAAGCCAAAATTAAGGCGTATAAGACGAATTTAGAAGAAATTAATCAGCGACTGCTCAAAGAACGGAAAGCACAGGAACATATAAAAGCAGCTCAAGAAGCAGCGCGGATGGCACAGGCGCGTCAAGGAATTGCCCAATCCTTGTCAGACTGGCAATTGGTTTATGCGACTTGGCAAGCGTCGATGCAGCGTCTCAAACAGATTCCCCAAGGGACAACCCCCTATGAGGAAGCCCAAGAGTTATTGGCGCTGTATTTACCGAAACTCGCTAATGCCCGCGATCGCAAAACGAGTGAGCAAATTGCTGCCAATGCCTATAATCAAGGCGTGCGCTTGGCTCAACTGGCAACGGATTCTCAAACGGACAAGCAATGGTCAGCCGCCCTGATTCACTGGCGGAATGCGTTAACTTATGTTAATCAGGTTCCCAAAGATACCTATTACTATACCAAGTCACAATCCCTAGTGGAACCCTATCGAGGTGCGCTCAAGCAGGCTCAAAACCAGCTTCAGTTAGCCGTTAAGATGCAACAAGCTCGTCGGGATCTCAGTCAAACCTGTTTTGGGAAACCCAGCATTTGTAGCTATACGATTGACAACAAGATGATTAAGGTTCAGTTGACACCTGCTTATGTCCAGATGGTGCAACAACGAGCGCTAAGTGCTAGAAGCCAAGGAGACTCACAGGCTCATGCGGGTATTGTGAATCATATTTTGACCTTGGGAGAAGCGTTGGAAGTGATTAGCGATAATGCCAAACTGCGAGTAGAGGTTTATACACCAGAGGGTGTGATGATCCAGGCACATAATCCAGCTCAGTAGCTAGTTCAGCGCGGCTTCAAATACCCACCAGTTCACAAGCTTGCTAAAAAGCAGCTGATATGAGCAAGTGCACCCTTCTATTCACCGCCAAATCATAGATTATGGCGGCAGACTTCTGGGCGGATTAGGTAATGTATCAAAATATTACTTTCAGTAACAAAATACAAAATAATAGAAGTTTAGCTCCCTATCAAACCTTAAGATAACTAGTAGCGTTAATAGAGATATTTAAATTGAGAACAAGAAAAAATCTATAAAAATGGCTGGGCAAGAGGTTCCGGAATTAACGAGTGATCCATAAAATTGCTCAAAAATTTTTATTTCGATTAAAAGATAAAGTTATTTTCTAGGGACTTTAAATGATACAGAAAACTCAACAGTTACAATTATCCCAATCCCCGATAAATCCCAGTCCAACGATGATGGCTCTATTTGCCATATTTACTGCCATCGTCGCTTTATCTCTTGCTGCTATATTTATCCGATTGAGTGAACGGGAACTCGGTCCGTTTGCCACAATCTTTAACCGATTCTGGATTGCCTTTTTAGTCTTATGGCTGTTGAACCAGTCGAAGGCGCGATCGCAAGGGCATGAAAAATTGTCCGGACCTCAGTCAACTTATACAGTTCGCGATTGGCTCATGTTGCTCTCGGCTGGAGTGATGTTCTGGGGTTGTTTGGCACTTTGGGCATGGTCTCTCACCCAAACAGGTGTTGCCAATTCCACAATCTTACACAACCTGACTCCCTTATTCACGACCTTAGGAGTATGGCTGATATTCGGTCAACGCTTTGACAGTCAATTCCTGATTGGTTTGATGATGGCAATGGTGGGAGCAACAGCGCTAGGACTTGATGATTTACAAGTAGCGACGGATAACTTTGCCGGGGATATTGCTGCTTTCTTATCAGCACTCTTTTCAGCCGCCAACTTAATGCTGATTGAAAAATTGCGTGCCAAGTGGGATGCCACAACCATTATTATGTGGTGCTGTTTAGTCGGATTGGTGGTAACGTTTCCCGTGGTACTGCTAACCGAAGACAGACTATTCCCGATTTCGGGTTCAGGATGGTTATCCGTTATCGGTTTAGCTATTGTCTGTCAAGTCGTCGGTCAAGGACTTCAGGCATATAGCCTCAAACGCTTGTCTTCTGGATTAGTGGGTGTGTTCCTGCTACTTGATCCGGTACTGGCAGCAATGGTGGCGTGGGTTCTGTTTTCAGAACACTTAAGCCTGTTTAACGGATTCGCGTTTGCTGTGGTTTTACTAGGCATCTATGTGGCTAAATCGAGTCAATACGCCTCTCAGGTTATGGCGAATGACTCCCAACCTGCGCTTTGTGTAGCTGCTGGGAAACAACTGCCCCACCTGCCACAAATAACGCCGTAGTTGGCTTTTTGGGTATTATCTTGGATAAGATGTCAACAGCCCCACCGTCTAGATGGATGGGGATGGAGCGAGGTGAACTACTCAGGCTTACTTCGTTGAAGCCTGAGCTTCTGATCTCACAGGGTATTGCGTCAACTTAGACTTGCGCCCAAGTTTCGGTCTCACATCCCCTCCATCAGCAGCAGTCCCAGTCCCTGAGACCGATAGGATTCTGATGCCTTCCGCTCTGATATTTGAGTAGAGCGTTACCATCTCTATCATGATGAGTACCACAGCTAGGACAAGTCCAACTCCTAACCTCTAAGGGCATCTCGTCCACCTGATAATGGCAGTTTGAGCAGAGTTTTGAACTGGGAAACCATCGGTTGATTTCTACCAATACCTTGCCCTCTTCTTCAAGCTTGTACGATAGAAAATTGACAAACATTCCCCAGCCTACATCAGAAATAGATGCAGCTAGTTTATGGTTACGAACCATGCCCTTAGTATTTAGACTTTCGACTACGATGACTTGGTTTTCGTCAACAAGCTTTCTGGACAGCTTATGCAGGTAGTCTTGACGGACATTACTAACTCGTTCGTGAACCCTAGCTACCAGTTTTCTGGCTTTATCTGTTGAATTGCTCCCCTTCTCCTTTCTGTCTAATTTTCGTTGCTTCCGCTTGAGGTTACGCTCATGCTTGGCTAAATGCCTAGGGTTAGCAAACTTAGAGGTCTTGACCCCATCATTGACAATCGCAAAGTCCTTCAATCCTAAGTCAATCCCAGCTACTTTGCCATCGGTGCTAACAGGTGGGCTATCCTCTTGTGTCTCGGTCAAGACGGATGCAAAATACTTTCCCGATGGGGTCATGCTCACCGTTACCGTCTTGATTGTTCCTTCAATGGGTCGGTGTATTTTAGCTTTGACTTTTGCCACGCGACCCGGAAATTTGAGGCAACCATCTACAACTGTTACTGACTGGGGATACTGAATGGACTGCTTATTTCTTTTTGCCTTAAACCTAGGGTATCTAGCCCTACCCTCAAAAAAGTTCTTATAGGCAGTCACTAGGTTGAGTGTAGTAGCTTGTAATACCTGAGAGTAGCATTCAGACAACCATTCGGTTTCCTCCTGTTTCTTGAGCTTAGGCAAAAATGCGTTTAATGCTGAACGTGTCAAGCCTTTACCCGTCGCCTTGTAAGTTTCAATGCACAAATTGAGTGCATAATTCCACCACCAGCGACTACAGCCAAAGTGTTGAGCTAGTATCACTTGTTGTTCCGTTGTCGGATATAGTCTAACTTTGACGGCTTGATGTCGCATCGCTTTCACCTCCTTTTCCCTTCTCTTACCACTATATACTATTTAGGGTAAGCTGAGCCGGAAGATGGGAAATTGAGGCACGAAATTTCCCGGTGTCCATCCTCACCCTACTATCGTTGAGAGTGAGGACTTCCGCGACATTGTTAAGTTAAAATTAGTATAAACATTAGTTACAAGGATTAAAGTTCTATGACGCCCTCATTAGCCAACTTTTTATGGAGTCTCCTTTTGGGTGGGGTGATTGTGGTTGTTCCCGCCACCATTGCCCTAATCTTTATCAGCCAGAAGGATAAAATCCAACGCTCTTAAGCTTGGGAGCGTCATTTGTCAAACCCTCGTCAAGGAACAGGGTAGCCTCGTCGCTACCCTGTTGTCTCTATCTAGAGAACTTTCTAAGACGGTGTAGTACTTATCCGAGCCGTATTGGATACTATCCCAACTGAGTAAACAAATTTTGGCATAGTAACGTTAAGGTAGAGATTTATTGGCAAAACTCGCTACTATGAGCATGTAAGCCTGGTCAGCTTCACCGCGTAAGCGTGAATTTAAAGAGCCGCACAAAATCTTGGAATAGCTTCTCTACGGGTGGTCAGCCCGAAAGTTATGCCTGTCCCTGAATCAACAGGGAATCCCAAAAGGAAGGAGATATCGCTGCCGCCATAGCGGGGAGCCTAGGAACCGAACTAGAAAGGAAGAATAGGTGAAGCCCTTCACTTTTCAATGACCTTTCTGGGAAATCCCCTACTATACCGCTCGATTGGCTAGTGGGTGGAGGATGTCAAAGAACTGACTTAGGAGAGCAGGAATGGTAAATTTTGGGCTGAACTCAGCCAGTATTCTGGGTATTTTCTTGGCAGTTGCCGGAGCAGGGCTTTATTTCCTGCGCTCAGTACGTCCGGAATTAGCACGAGATCATGATATATTTTTCGCCGCTGTCGGACTCTTATGCGGCTTTATTCTGTTATTCCAGGGATGGCGACTTGATCCCATTCTCCAGTTTGGTCAGTTTCTGCTGACGGGTTCTGCCATTTTCTTTGCGGTTGAAACCATTCGTCTGCGGGGTATCACCACTGAACAAGCCAAGCGCAATACAAAAATTGTGGATGAAGAACGCCCAGTGAGCAATGTTTATCGCCAGGTGGCTGAGTTAGATGAACTAGAACCAATGGAAGATGAAGATCCCTACATTGGTCGTCGCCTCCGGGGAACAGCCGATTCTCGTTATAACCGCAGCGACAGGTACGAAGCCGAGGTTCGCCGTCCTAAAAGTCGCAGCGTCTCCGATGATTTCCCTCCAGAAGAACGCTCCCGTAAACGCCGTCCACGTCCTGCAACTCGTGCCTCAAGACCACCTGCGGAACGATGGGAAGCTGATGTAGAGAATGACTGGGACGATAAACCGACTCCCACTCGTCGTCCTCGCCCTTCGCGTCCACCGAGTCGCAACCCTGAACCCGACATAGAATCTCCACCCAGAAGACGTCGTCCTCCCCAAGAATCAGCTTCATCCGTGGCGGCACAGGAGGTAGAAACGCCTCCAAGTGATTATGTGGATTATAAACCCATTGATCCCTTGGAGGACGATGATGAAGATGATTACGTACCTAAAGGTTCAGAATACTAAATTCAATTAGGTGTGCCACGTTAGTGGAGTTGGGTTACTGACGTTCCTTAGGTCGCTATCGCGCAAGCGTCACGCCTACGTTCCAAGAACCCAACCTACTAATTATCATGCTTCCTAGTTTGAATGGTACTGACTGGCTTGCTGGTGGGCAATGCCCACCCTACGGTATATTAAGGAATTCGGCGACCCCAAAAGGCAGAAGGCGAGCGTGCCATTCTTCCTAGCCTAATTGCTAGCTAACGCCGCATTTAATAAAATAGCCAGGACAGAGCGAATTGCCCGCAGTTCTTCCGGTGGTTCCCGTAAAAACTCGAAACTACTGGCATTAATTAAAGCATTGTAGGCTTCAACAACAGCCGCAAACTGAGCGGCATTAACGTCACCACCTGCGGTCAATCCGGATAGGCTAGTGGCGAGATTCTGGGCAAGGGTTGGATTTGCCCCAGCATTCACGAGGGCGTTTTGAATTTGACTCACCCCAGCTTCAACGTTACCTGTTCCCGTCAAAACTGAGACCAAGTTTTCCAGGACGAATCCGGGAATAGGAGACGTGTCATTCCCCACACTTGGCAAATTTCGTTGGGCAAGTCGTTCATTCACGATACCCGCTGCTTCAAAAACATTTGCCCTAATCTCAGATGTTTCAAACACCAAAACGAGTTCACCACCCCCACCTCGACCAAAATAATCACCCACAATATCGCTCGTGGTGATAATATTCCCCGTAACATCAGATAGGACAGGCTGAGCTTGGCTCGATGTCGTCATCGATAAAATTCCTGCCACGCCTACCATTAAACTCAGTCCGAACTGAAACGCCAAATGTCTCATTTTTCTACTCCTTAATATAACTGACTTGAGTAATGGGCATAGCGATGCTATACCCCTACGCCGATAATTGAATGTGGCTCAATCTCTACTTTTTAGAACGATAGCCCATAACCAATCCCCAAAATGAACCGAGGTTCATCACCAGCATTACCCGTCACATCAGCCACAGCCGGGGTAATCACCAGAGGAACCCCCTGAATCGGCACAATTGAAGCGCCTAAATACAAGTCTTGACCCGTCCAATCGGCGATTAACGTAACAGGTTCAACAACTTGTAGACCAATGCTACCAAAAACATTAGTCGAACCCTCTTTATCCTCAATATCATCTAATGAGCGGAAACGCCCCCCACCGAGACCAACCGAGGCAGTTAGCCGACTCAAAGGTTCACTGGAATTTTCTCGCAAACGGAAAACTTTACTGACAACCCCATAAACACTTTGGTCGCCATCAGTATTACCCCAAACAATGGCATTCTCCACACCAATTGCCACAGCGAGATCATCACCAATTAAGCGGTGAAGCTTGAAACTAACTCCGCCATCTTCAAAGGTATCGCCAAATAAGTCATAAATTGAAACAGCGGTTTCTAGGGCAACAATTCTCCTAGCATCACCGACGCCAAAACCGACAACAACAGCACCATCGTCTTCATTGAAAAACCGTACTTGCTCTTGATAGGTAGCACCTAAAAATATATCCCCCGTTTGAGCGCCAAACGCTGTAGGGCTATTAATACTAGAACCGCCAACCACAATCCGGCGTAGTCGTTCCTCCACAGGCGGTGCGGGAAGGAGATACTGCCGTCGCAAGGCAGCAACTTGTTCCGGTGTCGGTGTTGGGGGTTCTTGGGCAATGGGTTCGTACCCCACAATGTAACGGCTCGCTACAGTGGAAGGCGGGAGTTGGGGTAATTGACCTTGACTGACTAATGCTTGGTAGATAAAGGCGGCTACATCGGCACGAGTGGCAGTCTGATTCGGATTCAAGAACGCCACATTGGGGTAATTCACCACCATCTGGTTCACTGTGGCGGCGGCAATGCTATTCTGCGCCCAGCCAGGAATTTGAGCGGCATCCTGAAAGATTTGATTTAATATGGCTACAGGTTGAGTGGGAGCCGATAAATCCAACCCACTGACTAATGCCACTAGCACTTGCACACGGGGGATATTTTGATCGGGAAGAAATATATTATTAGGATATCCTTCCAAGAATCCCATACGATACGCTTCTTGAATGGCATCCAATGCCCAGAAATTAGCCCGGATATCCGCAAACTGAGTTCCTGGACGTTCCAGGGGTTGGTCAAACGCCTGACGAATCATCGCCGCAAACTGAGCGCGGGTGACTGGGGCATTTGGTCTAAATGTCCCATCGGGAAATCCTTGGATGATTCCCCGTGCGGCTAGGGCTTCGATAAAGGCTTGCGCCCAATTGCCTTGAATATCTGGAAAAGTTGTGGCTTGCACGATTTGCACCCCACGACTAGGCGGCGATTTCGGTGCAACTTGGGCAGGTTGAGTTGTATTTGGGGCAGAGTTTTGGGGGCGCAGGGCATCAGCACCCAGCATGTTATTTAGGAGTGATTCTCCTAGTGAGCCTTTTTGATTAGTTTGTGGGTTAGTTTGGGCTTGGGCAATATTCTGAGGACTGGCTATGTTGGCTGCTACACTAAGTAACGTGCTGCCCAACACTGAACCAAGAACCTGATACCCCCAATGGTGCATAGTTTTGCCAATTGGCTCGAAACAACCCTTAAACCTATATCTCCTCATCACTTTTGCTATGCTCCCGAAGCTCTCGTTGTTACCTCAAAGGTACATGAGTTTTGCCGATTCATGCCTTAATTTATCTAAAAAATTGGCGTGGATACTTCTGTTATAGCCCGACCGGGTTTAACGGGATTTTCCAGACATTTACACAATAGTTGTTAAAATGTCAAGCATTATCTAACGGGCTTACCAATTTTGCTTTTATATCGTGGGACACCTTCAGGCTTATTAAATGTTAATTTAACAATAATAGCTGGCTTCGGCTAAAATGACACGGAGGTTTGAGTAAAGGGCGAACCGACTAATTGAATGGATACAGTTGTTGATTTTTGCCAGGGGGTCGCTCCTACAGGAGGACAAAAGGTTATATGCTCCCCTGTTGCCTAACTGGAAATGGTTTTAGCTTTGATAGAGATGGGCAGCTCAATCCGAAACTCTGTATCTGTACCGGGTTCTGATAGACATTGGATTGAACCTTTGTGTTGTCCGACAATAATTTGGTAACTAATTGCTAGTCCTAAGCCAGTACCCGTACCAATGGGTTTAGTGGTGAAAAAGGGATCAAATATGCGATCTTTAATATCTGAGGGGATATGAGACCCGTTATTGGCAATGCGAATAACCACACGCTCGTTCTCTAATTGTTCCGTCCGGAGAATAATCCGAGGGGGTATTGTACGAGTTTCTTCTCTGATGGCATCAATGGCGTTGTTAATAATATTCAGAAACACTTGATTTAACTGACAGACATAACATTCGACTAAGGGTAAGTTTCCGTAGTCTTTGACGACTTCGATATCTAGTTCTGGAGATTGTAAGCGATAGTGCAACATTAATAATGTGTTGTCAAGTTCCTGATGAATATCAACCGTTTGCAAGCCAGAACGGTTTTGCTGGGAAAACTCTTGCAGAGAAAGAACCATTTTATGAATGCGTTGGGTTCCTCGACGCATCGATGATAAAACTTTCGGCAAATCATCAATGAGAAAGTTCAGATCAATGGTTTCAATTTTGTCAATAACATCCGGGGGAGGATTCGGTGTGATTCCTTGGTAGAGATTGAGGAGTTCAATGAGGTCTTGGGTGTAGCGTTCAACGTAACTGATGTTACTGTAGATAAATGTAACGGGGTTATTGAGTTCATGAGCTAAGCCGGCGACAAGCTGCCATAAGCTTGCCATTTTTTCCGTTTGCACCCATTGTGCCTGAGTTTGTTGCAACTGTCGCAGGGCTTGACTTAACTGTTGGGTTAATTGACGCGATCGCAGCCCCGCCCTAACCCGCGCTAATAACTCTTCGACATCAATGGGTTTGGAGATAAACTCATCAGCACCAGCATCCAAGCCTTGAACGCGATCGGTAATTTGATCACGCATGGTGAGTAAAATTATAAACGTGGTTGCCAATTCCGGATCAGCTTTCACTTGCCGACAGACTTCTAGTCCATCTAGGCGCGGCATAATCCAATCACATATAATCAAATCCGGATGGAGTGATTTGACATAGCGTAGGGCTTCTTCTCCATTTTGGGCGATCGCGACTTCGTGACGTTGACTGGTGAGTAGATTTCTCAGCACAAGCTGAACCGTCAAATCGTCATCAACCACTAAAATTTTCGCCATAGCCGATTAACCGCAATGCTTTATTCGGGGAGTTGGTTAGAAATATAAGATTGTACCCCTAACTCCTGGCTTTCTAATGCAACAAGCAGATCGGTAGCACTGGAAAACTTCTCAGCTTTTGCCTGACGCTCCAATTCAGTCGCGATCGCCCTAAGTGAGGAAACGCCCACATTAGCCGCAGCTCCTTTGATCTGATGGGCGCATCGTGCAACAGTGAGATAATCATTGGCGGCTTCTGCTTGCTGAATCGCTTCTAGGTTAACGTGAATGACCTGCAGTAGGGCGACGAGCAGTTCGCGTTTTAACTCGACTTCGCCTAGACTCACTTCCTCTAAGCGATCAAAGTCGATTTCTATACTGTTGGTGGGATTGATAGGTGAAAAATCCGACTCAGACAAAAAGCTTCAATTCCGATTTTTTATTGGGCAATAGTTATAACCTTACCATGAATGCGATCGGGGGTTGGAAGCTGTAACCTAATTTCTCATCAAATCTACTCATCCCTGTTCATCCTTGAGGAGGGATGAGTAAAGCTGATCAACAAACTCCCTGAACCGCTCCTGCCAGTTGGGGATAGCTTTCAGTTTTTCCTTCTGTCCCTCATATCCCCGGAAGGCGATTACTTGCTTGTCCAAAGGCTTCTTTAACTGTTTTTTTGCCCCTAACTTATGTCCTTTCTGAAAAGGCATTGTCAATGGTGTATGTATCTGTTAACGTATATATTATACCTCAAGCTGCCAACCAATGCTTCTAGGATTCAAGACGGAATTAAAAGTCAACAATAAGCAGCGAACCGCATTAGCCAAACACGCTGGTGTTGCTAGACATTCATGGAATTGGGGGCTAGGTTTGACCAAACAGATACTTGACCATAATCAGGATAACCCAGAAGACAGGATTAAATTTCCAACTGGGATTGACTTGCACAAGTGGCTAGTGGCACTGGTTAAACCCATCTGTCCCTGGTATTATGAGGTAAGCAAATGCGCTCCCCAGTATGCACTTAGACAATTAGCTCAAGCCTGGAAGGATGCTTTCAACAAGAGCAAGAAACCACCTCGGTTTAAGCGCAAGGGAAAGCACGACAGTTTCACTTTAGATGGATCAATCAAGCTTGACCACTTCAAGATTAGAGTTCCGGTCATTGGTTGGCTGAGGACTTATGAGCGGCTACCCGTTCGGTTTCAGCCCAAGTCTGTTACCGTATCCAGATCGGCTGACCGATGGTTCATCAGTTTTAAGCTGGAATATGAGTTAATCAACCGCCCCAAACCTTACCCTGTAGTTGGAGTCGATTTAGGCATAAAAGCGTTGGCAGTCTTATCTACGGGGATTGTGGTAGAAGGCGCTAAGAGCTATCGCAAGTACTCCAAAAAACTCTCACGGTTGCAGTGGCTAAATCGTCACAAACAAATTGGTTCCTCTAACTGGAGAAAAGCTCAAGTCAAGATAGCCCGTTTGCACCGGAAAATAGCCAATATCAGAAAAGACACGTTACACAAGCTCACATCTTATTTAGCCCAAAACCACCGCCGAATAGGAATAGAGAATCTTAATGTGTCCGGTATGATGGCTAATCACAAACTAGCTAAAGCCATTCAGGATATGGGTTTTTTTGAATTCAAGCGCCAGTTAGAGTACAAGTGCCAATTGTACGGGTCAACATTGGTTGAAGTAGACCGATGGTATCCCTCAACCAAAACCTGCTCAAGATGCCACGCCGTAAAAGATGAAATGCCCCTATCTGAGCGGGTCTTCCAGTGTGACAACTGCGGGTTAGAAATTGACCGAGAGTGCGATTCGTTCAGTCTAAACCTGGCAACAGGGGGACGACTGGCATCTGTTGAGTAACCATAAGGGTTGAGAAAGCACTTTAATCCTCAGCAGATGACAACTTAATAGTCATGTAGGTGAGGGGAAGTATCCTAG
>NZ_JAVJZI010000123.1:0-16219 GCF_040223135.1 Coleofasciculus sp. G3-WIS-01 | reverse complement strand
ACTTAAGGTAAAGAGCTCTTAGAGCGGGGGGTGTAGGGGCGGGTTTTACAGATAACATGAGAGCACCCAACTGATAACTTGACTCGCGCCCGCCCTTCTCCCATAACCGGGGGAGCAGAAACCCCATAGCTGAAAATTAGAATGGGTAAGGGTTATGGCTTAAGTTGACACGGATGACTGACGTGCGTCCACCGACATGCGCGGATTTAATCGTAAAATATATTCCACAGTTTTAGCTGGTTAATACTATTGATAAAAACTACCCCTACATTCGGGAAAAATTAAAATGTTTCGCCAGACGTTGTTCGCACAGTTCTAATATTGTTTCAGTAAATTGACACCGTTTCGGAAACTGAGTGCTGATGTAAATATGTCGAACTAAGGTTAAGGTTGTATAAGACTGGATGGCAGGAATAAGGGCTTCACCCGCAAGCTGAATAAATCTCTCTGCTAAAGCAGTTTCGCGATCCATTAATGCCTCTGGATTCCCCAACGTCCGCAAACTTTGCTCGGTGATATGTCCAATAAAATTTCCAATATCTAAGCCGGGATTGCCTTGACAATATAAATCCAGATCCAGTAAATAAAGACGAGTATTATCAACAATAATTTGGTCAGGATAAAAGTCGCGATGAATCCCTAAAACTTGCGGTTCGGGGGTCATCGCCGCCACGCGATCGCACCCAACTAAAATTTGCTCTAAACGGCTTTCCCACTGGGGTTTGAGTTGAGCGACTAGGGGGAGACGTTCGTGCAAAATTCGCAGTTCATCGGCTATGGTGTGGCGGCGCTGGGGCGGTATTTTGGCTTGATGTAATTTATGGATGGCTTCGGCAATGTGTTTAGCTAATATAATTCCTTTGGGTTGAGGGAGTAGTTTTGTGGCAATTACTCCGGGGACTTTGCGCTGAAGCCACATCTGAAAGTTGGGAATTACTCCGATGGGTTCGGGTATACTAATTCCATCTTCACTATTATCGGTAAATCCTTTATGCCAAAGGGCTTGGTTTAGTTGATAGCTTTTAAAATCGATGCCTTTTGCTCGTACTTTACCCAGAAGGGTGATGGGAATGGTGGAATGATTAGGATTTTTTAGGTTATATTCTATTAGACAACGACGCCCGGGTTTGTGGCGAATGACTTTAATGGCACAAAGGTTGCTTTTTTGAAGGGGTTGTGGTAGGTTTTTGGTAAGTTCTTGCTGGACGGTGATTGGGTTAAGGGCTGCGGTAAGGAATGACAGGTTTGGATCGGTGGTGATGTTGAATGGATCGATTACTGGAATGGTCATGGGATTGATGCTTTTAGATTTAAATGGGTGGCGTCGGAATGATGTTTTTTTAACGCAGAGGGGCGCAGAGGTAAGCGCAGAGGGGCGCAGAGGGATTGGGATGAAGGTTGGAGGAATTGGAGGAATAAGGGGACATGAGAGGAGTTCTGTCTCCATTGTTATTATTTCTTTGTTTCCCCATCTTTCTATCTTCCTAACATTTATTCAGCGGCGCCTATTTCTTGCTTTTTGTTTTCTCTGTAGGCTGGAGATTGCATCTGATATAAGCTGGTATATTTTCCATTGAGTTGCATGAGTTGGGAGTGGGTTCCTTGTTCGAGTATTTGTCCGTTTTCTAGGTAGAGAATTAAATCAGCACGAGCGGCGAGGGTTAAGTCATGGGTGATGAGGAAGGTGGTGCGGTTTTTGGTTACGCTTTCTAGGGCGGTAATGACGGCTTTTTCGTTATGTTTGTCTAATCCTGTGGTGGGTTCATCGAGGATGAGAATGGGGGCTTGGCGAATGGCGGCTCGGGCTATGGCTAAACGTTGACGTTGTCCCCCGGAGAGGGTGGAGCCTCGCTCGCCTAAGATGGTGTCGTAGCCTTGGGGAAGTGCTTCGACAAATTCATGAGCATTGGCAAGACGCACTGCTGTTTCAATCTCGGCGTGGGTAGCATTGGGTACTCCATAAGCGATGTTTTCCCAAACGGTGGCGGCAAAGAGTAAACTGTCTTGCATGACGACACTAATTTGAGTTCGCAATGATTTGATGGTATAGTCACGAATATCTCGTCCATCAATCATGACTCGCCCTTCGCTGGGATCATACAAACGCAAAAGTAGGCTGAGAAGTGTCGATTTACCACTTCCGGAGGTGCCCACGAGCGCTACTTGTTGTCCCGGTTTTATGTCTAATTCAATGGCTTTGAGTAAGGGATTACCGGGTTGATAGGCAAAGCTGACGCAATCAAATCTGACATATCCTTGAAATGGAGGCGCGACAATGGCAAATGGGGAATCGCTAATCTCTGGTGTTTCATCTAAAATGTCTAAAACACGCTCCCCAGAGGCTACCGCTTTTGATAGTCGCCCGGTATATTTGGCAAAGTTTTGTATGGGTTTAAAGGCTTGTTTGAGATAGGTTAAGAAAACTAAAACATCCCCAGGGGTTAAAGCATCCCGTAATGCCAGTTTTGCACCATACCACAAGACGATGGCTGTACCAATGGCGATGACGACATCCACAGTACGTTCTAAGCTAGCGGATAAGCGTTGGGTTTTCACGCTTTCCTTGAGACTGCGGTGATTGGCTTGGGAGAAGACATGGGTGAAGGCGTCTTGCAGGGAAAGAGCTTGCACTAATTTAATTGCGCCAATTGATTCGGCTAGGGTGGCGGCGACAGCCCCCTCACGCCAACGCTGCTGACGCGAGGCTTGCTGGATTCGCTCACTTAGGCGGGTGGCGGCAAACCAAAAGAATGGTAAGGTAATTAATGCTAGTAATGTTAGATCGCGATCGATCCAAAACATGACGCCAATCATACCCAATAGTGTCAGAATACTGACGATAAGGGGCATGACGGCGGTTAGGACAATTTCTTGTAATCGGGTTGTATCGGTGCTGATTCGCACTAATAAATCACCACTTCTGGCTTTAGTATGGTAGGAAAGAGATAGGCACTGAAGATGGCGATACAGTTGTTCGCGAATTTCAGTTAAAATACGGCTACTCGCTAGCGCTAAACTCACTGTACTCCAGTAAGATGCCATTGCTCGCAGTGCGGTGATGGCGATTACCCCTAAAGCAGAGAGGGTTAGCAATGTTACTGGATTAAAACGATTTAGAATACTAATATTTGCATCAGGAGTATTGATTAAAATATAGTCAAAAACAAATTTCAGGGGCCAAGGTTCAAGTAATCTCAACACTACCTCAGCGAATAGAGCGAATACTGCTGTGATTAAGAGTAAATTTTGTTTCTGAAGATAGGGGGCGAAGCGATGTAATATTCGCCAAAAACTAGGGATCGATTTTTTTTTCATTTGTCATTCCTCATTTGTTATTCCCAATCTGCTCCGCCATGGGGATTGGGCGAAGCTTATGCGTTGGTATCTTGGCATAAAACCGAAACATCTGGGCGCATAAGCTTCGCCCCTACGAATGTATCTGCTCCCTCTGTCATACCCGCGATTTCTAATAGACGTTTCGCGATCGCATCCCAGGTATGATGGTGCTGTATCGTCTGTCTGGCTGCTTTTCCTAGCTGTTTGCCTAATTCGGGATTATGGTAGAGGCGCTCCAAAGTTGCGGCTAAGGCTACGGCGTCGCCTGGAGGACATAATAAACCATTAATTTCATCTTCAATTAATTCTCTTAATTGTCCAATACGACTCGCCACCACGGGTAATCCTGCTGCCATATATTCATAGACTTTTAAGGGTGAAAAATAAAAGTTAGATTGGTGCGGATAAGGGGCAACGGCAACGGTCATTTTTGCTAAAAGTACAGGGATTTCATCAGGAGTAACAGCACCCGTCAAATGAGTCGCATCTAATAATCCGTGTGCTGATAATTCTGTGACTAAATTCTCCCGTTCGGGTCCATCCCCAACAATTAGTAGTCGCGTATTCCTATACTTTTTATGCAGGGTGTCAAAGGCTTCGACTAAAATTGATAATCCATGCCAAGGCTTGAGTGTGCCAACAAATCCCACGGTGAATGTTTCCGGCTGAATCGATAATGGCGATTTAATATCACGGAAAAAACGCTCTGGGTTAACCCCATTGGCAATCACATGCACTCGTTGATTTACGCCGGGATAGGCTTCTATATAAGTCTTGATTTGTTCCGAAACGGCAATAATTGCACTCGCCGTACTAAATACGCGCTGCGCTACTTGTTCAGCATTAGCATGATTGACTAATCCTCGATGTTTTGCCTGTTCTTGAATCAAGGGAGCATTGACTTCTAAAAGTCCTGGTATTCCCCTAGATTGGGCATACTCCATCCCGGCAAAACTCCACAGAGAGTAACGCTCATAAACTAAGTCAAAAACACCGTTTTTTTCTAGTGTTAGACGTAGATTAATATTAGCAGATAGGGCAGCTTGTTCACGGACAGCTATTTCACCTTTGGGAATAGACGGTAAACGATGAACAATCATAGTTTCTAAACCGGGTGGCGGCTCACCACCGATTCGGGTGGCAAATAACTCAACCTGCATCCCTAGTTTTAGCCAAGCGCGAATCACCTCTTGAACATGAATCGAGCAACCTTTTTGACCAAAAACCGGAATACCTGGATCAGCGCAAATGTAAGCGATTCTCATAATTTATATCCTCAACAAACGATAAACGAAATTGTCGGGGCGGGTTTCACAATTTAACTTTATTCTTGACCCTAATATCCCTAAACCCGCCCTGTATCAGGAATAAATTCACAAATTGACAATGGATAATGAACAATGGATAATGACCTCTCCTTAAAATAAGAGGATTGAAATTAATGAAAATCTTTTTTAATTTCTTCGTAAACGAAGAGGTCTTAGACCCAATTAATCAATTGTTAATTATCAATTATTAATTATCCATTGATAAGTGAGTCTGTAGGGGCGGGTTTCACTACTTAATTTTATTCTTAACCCTGATGTCACTAAACCCGCCCCGTCAAGTATGGAATAAAAGGGTTATTTGACTAATGAAAAGGTATCCTGTTGGGTTTCGCTATCGCTCAACCCAACCTACTTCTACTTAAACGTTTTGTTCAAAACTGACATGATCCCCTGGGTGAGACTGGTGCGAGACATGATTATAAACTACCGGAGAATAATTTAACTTGTCTTGATTAACGACTTGATAAAAAATAGTGCGTAAAACGGCAGTATTGCGATGAATATCAAACTCTGACTCAATCAATTGCCGCGCTTTTGTTGCCAGTTTCACCCGTAAACTGGGATTAATCAGTAAGCGTTCGAGGGCATTTGCCAACGCCTGATCATCATGTTGAGCTACCATTAATCCCGTATCTTCATTACGCACAACTTCTGGAATTCCAGTTACATCGGTAGCTACACAAGGCGTACCCAGTGCCATCGCTTCCAGTAAAACAGTCGGTAAACCCTCACGATTTCCATCACTGCCAATAATATAAGGTGCAGCAAATACAGCCGAATTCTGGATATAGTCAAAGACTTCATTTTGAGGACGTGAACCGATAATTTCAACGGTTGATTGTAAACCGAGGCGTTGAATTTGTTCTCGCAGAATCGCTGCTAATGAACCTGAACCAATAATTTGACAATGAAACGAACAGCCGCGATTGACAAGAATGGCACAAGCGTCAATTAAAACCGAAACCCCTTTTTTCTCCACCAATCGACTGACTGAAAGAATGGTGGGTGGGCGATTTATGGGAGATTTATACCCCAATTGGTTTAAATTTAAGCCATTATAAATGCGCTGGATATGGGCGGCGGCTGTACTGTATGTCTGTTGTAAATAGTTGAGATTATAGTCACTAACCGTAATCACACTTGCCGCATCTTGCAGCTTCCTTTTCATGTCTTCTGGTTCGACACTTTCATGAAAAATATCCTTAGCATGAGCGGTGAAAGTGTAGGTTATTCCGGCAAAGTGGGCAGCCAGACGAGCGACACTGGTTGCCACTGTACCAAAGTGAGCATGTAAATGATGAATGTTTTTTAACCGAACCTCTCTTGCTAACCAAGCGGCTTGATAAACGGTACTGGCTTTTTCCCCTTGAGCAAACTCTAACTTTGCCCAAAAATTGGGGATAATTTTACTGGCTTCCTGAAGTTCTGCCCAGAAAAAGCTAGCGGCTGTTGGGTTAAGGCTATTGAGAGATTCACTTACTCGCCCTTGGATGGGTTTACGAATATAGTAAACGGGAGCGCGGACTTGGGAAATAATATTTTGAAAATGAGTCTCAGCCGGAGGGCGCAGGGCAAATATTTCTATTTCTAATCCAGCGGCTTCATGGGCTAAAATTTCATTGACGACGAATGTTTCTGAGTAGCGCGGATAACGCTTGAGGACATAACCAATGCGGTTTAATTGTGTTGAAAGCATCATTTTAAGGGGGGATTGGGTAAATTGTGAATGTGTAGGGGCGGGTTTTACCGATAACGCTCTGGCTCAAACCACTAACTGAACTAAACCCGCCCCGATTTGATCCGTTTTATCCATCAACGACATTACCGGAGCTGGGCGAAGCATTTGGGTATAATATTTTGGACAAGTATCATCAGATAGCCCCCCAAATGCTTCGCCCCTACAATTAACAATTAACGAATAACGAATGACGAATGACGAATGACGAATGACGAATGACGAATGACGAATGACGAATGACGAATGACGAATGACGAATGACAAATGACGAATGACGAATTGGGTTTCCGATTCAAGAATTACGAAGCATTAGCCATGGAAATAACTGGGGAATCAACAACGGATTCGAGGAAGTGAGGCAAACGTGCAAGCCCATGGAAATCGATGCGATCGCGTCGGTGTGTCGATGTTCCGATTGTCCGCGATAGCCATTTACTTAAGGCGGTGGGCGTGATATCATCGGGATGCAACATATCAATTAATCCCAAATCCTGTAACCGTTTAGCCCGAATTAACTGTTCCTGTCGCGGTTTGACTCGTGGTACAATTAGCGCGGGTTTGTCAAAGGAAAGAACTTCATAAGTGGTGTTGTAGCCGCCCATCGTAATTACGCAATCCGCCCGATCTAACAGTTGGGTTGGTTCAGCCAGAAACTCCAACACTCGTAAACGGGGATGTTTCGCCGCGATTTCGTGTAAGTGTTGACGCACTGGTAGGGGCATAAATGGACCGGTTAAAATCACCCCATTGGTGTCTGGGGGTAAAGTCACTTGGGCAAAGGTTTCCGCCAGCTTATCCCCATCTTGCCCACCGCCAACCAGACAAAGCGCCAGCCGCCCAGGGGGGAGGTTCAGTCTCGCTAAAAGGTCAATCTCAGAATTATCCACAAATTCCAGTCGTTTGCGCTGGTCAAAACAGCCAGTATACCGTACTTTAGCCGCTATATCTGGGGAAAATTTACAATCCTCAACCAGATCCGAGATTCTGGGATCGCCGTAAATCCACACGGCATCATAATATTTACGAATAATCTCTTCATTAGCCGCCTGCTGCCATTCATGCTGTACTTTTATCGGATCATCAAGCACATCCCGTAAACCTAAAACACAACGGGTATCTGTTTGAGTATGCAAATACTCTAGGGTTAAATCTAATTCTCGAATTGCCCCCCGTGGCACATTATCGACAATGAAGACATCCGGTTGAAAGGATTCGACAGTAGCCCGGATAATATTAGCGCGGAGATTGACAATGTGCTGAAGCGAGAGATCCAAGCGACGGGATTGATACTCTCCATTCGTTCCTTTATGCAGAGCCGGAAGCGCCACATAGTCTACGCCATCAGGGATATGGAGATTACTTGCCTCACTCATGCCACTAATCAGCAGAATGTCTGTGGGTAAAGCAGACTGGGCAAGGGTTTGGGCAATTAACAAATTGCGTCGCTTATGACCCAAACCCATCGTATCATGAGAGTACAACACCACCCGCAATTTCCGAGTTCTGGCGCTATTCGGTTGGACAATCGCCGGAGACAGATGGGAAAACCAGCCAGTATGAGCCGCATCAGTCGCACCACTGGTTCGCTCCTCTAAATGAAGATGTGCTTGAATCCTTAAGGTTGGCGACTCAATACGGGAATATCCTGGTGTGTGTAAATAACTTCCGAGTCTTGGCTGGTGTGCTGACATCGTTCTCTCCTTGTACTCTGAGCTTTGTCTGAGCTGTTGAATCAGCCTTTGATGGACGTAGGATTAGAAACTCGGATTTCTACACGAAATGTGCTTTACGTTTACTTAACTTTAATTTAATTAAGCTTTGTTAAGAGTACATGAGACTTTCATGAGAAATCTTTCATGTTTGTCAAACGGTAGAGACGTTCCATGGAACGTCTCTACATGGATTGTTGATGAATTTGTACAGGTAAAACTACTGATCAAGTGCGGAGGCGATAACCCATCCCTCTGACGGTTTCAATTAAGTCACTCCCTAACTTCTTACGCAGATATCCAATGTAAACATCAACGATATTGGAACCCGGATCGTAATCATACCCCCAAACATGACTGAGTAACTGCTCTCGACTCATCACTTGCCCTCGATGGCGTAACAGGGTTTCTGCCAGGGTAAATTCTCGCGCGGATAGCTCAACGAGCTGACCCTTGACATGAACCTGACGAGTCAGTAAATCTAAAGTAACTTCACCTGTCGTCAGCACCGTCTCCTCTTGGGCTTTGGGCAAATAGTTATTACGCAACCGCAGGCGCACCCGGGCTAAGAGTTCTGCAAACTGAAAGGGCTTCGTCATGTAATCATCAGCCCCTCCCTCTAATCCAGCCACCTTATCATGGATGTCATCACGGGCGGTGAGAATAATAATCGGGATCTGTTCTCCTTGACCCCGTAACTCCTCTAGGATCTGTAAACCATCTTTGCCTGGAAGCCCCAAATCCATGATCAGCAGGTCAAATTCGTGGGAGAGTACCATCGCCAGCGTCTCCCCCGCATCGGTAGCGACGCTGCTGGTAAATCCGTTAGATCGCAGCCCTTTCTCGATAAATGCGGCAATACGGGGTTCATCTTCAGCAATCAGAATTCGATTCATCGGGTAGGATATCCTGTCTTGGCTCTAGAGGGATAACAATGGTAAATTGAGCGCCAGCACCAAGTCTGCTTTTGAGTTTAACTTGTCCCTGATGCGCTTGGGCGATCGCTTGAACGATAGACAATCCTAAACCCGCGCCTTCAGAACAACGACGGCTATTAGGGAGTCGAGCAAACCGCTCAAAAATCCGCTTTTGGTTAGCTGGATCAATTCCGTCGCCAGTATCGCGAACCCAGAAACAGGCGTAGTGGCGATTGATCGCTGAACCCAAGGCGATTTGATCGCCCGGTTTGGTGTGTTGGCTGGCATTTTCAGCCAGATTCATCATCGCTTGAGTGAGGCGCTGACGATCGGCGACAATTCGACCTGACGCGATCGCATCCAGTTGCCAGTCTCGTTCGGCTAAGGCTTTGGCTTTAGCAAAAAGTTCCTCAGTGAATGAGCTAATATCTATTATTTCAACCTGTAAAAAATCGCGCCATTCTGCTTTCGCCAACAGGAGTAAATCATTAACAAATCGGTTCATCCGATCCAATTCATCGAGGACTAATTCTAATGTTTCCTGTTGAGCTTTTGGGTCATCATCCCATAATTCCAGATGACCTCGGATAATCGTAATCGGTGTCCGCAATTCGTGACCCGCATCATTGATAAAGTTTCGTTGGCTAGTAAATGCCCGGTGCAGACGATCCAGCATTTGATTCAGCGTGATTGTCAATTCCGCAATTTCACCAGTACCTTGAATAGGAATGCGTTGGGTCAAATCCGTTTCACTAATTGAACGCGCCGTTTCTGTTACCGAACGTAGGGGGGCTAGCACCCGTCCAGCGGCAATCCAAGCCACAATGGACGCAACAACCATGACGACCAAAGTTACTTTAACAATCACCCAAACGACTTCATTGACTTCTTCCTTTTCATAGGCGATGACATTGGCAACAATAAACAGTCCCCGAATTTCTCCGCCAATTTCCACCGGTTCGGCATAGTAAAGAATTGGACCGACTGATGTTTCTTCCAAACCTTTTGCGGGTTGAGTCAGCTTAGTCCAACCTTTGAGTAGCCGTGCATCCGGTTGCAGGGGGTCAGGCAATGCTGTCGGACTAGATTGGTAGAATTGACCATCGATAATGGTCAGCATAAATTCTCCGTTATTGGGAATATTACGGGATAGAAAAACCTCAAATAAAGCCGCCAAATCATTGCCAAACGGCTGACCAGTCAAGGGGTTTTTTCCTTGTTGGAACAATCGCTGAAACTCCTGCACTTCTTGGTTTAGGGAGCTGTCAATTCGTTTGTGCGCCTCTTCAAATAGAACTTGACGGATCAGCCCAACTGATGTAGCCGTAAAGCAAACCATTAGCAGGACATACCAGGCAAGAATACGAGTTCGTGCTTCCCAAAATAGATGACGCCAACCCCAATACCTTTTAGTTTTACTCGCCTCATGATTTTGCTCAAATTTGGCTGAGGTGAGGTTGTTACCCAGCTTAGTCACGTCTGTTCCCTGTTCGTTCATAAGTTACAAAACCTGATGTTGATCTTAGGGAATTTGATAATTCACATGCTGTCGATAAAGTCATAAATTTATACTTTTTATAAATTGTTTAAAATTTAATACCAAAATAAGGTAAACTAAATTTGAGTTGGGTGTAGGGGCGGGTTTCACCACTATCGTTTCTTACCTGACCCAGATGTAACTCGCGCCCGCCCCGACTTGAGGGTGTATGTCAACTTTGTAGGTACTGACTTAAGGTTGGTGGGTACTGCCCACGATGGCGGACTGACACAGCTAAAATTGTGGGATAGATTTGACGATTAAATCGGGTGGGATAGATTTGACGATTAAATCGGGTGGGATAGATTTGACGATTAAATCGGGTGGGATAGATTTGACGATTAAATCGGGCGCACACCGTGCGCCCCTACAATTCTAATCCACAAAATAAGGTGTGCCACGCCACTACTGCTTAAGGTTAAATTGGGTCTATAGGACACAAATAAGTCAAACAAGCGTGAAAGAAATTAATGTATACTGCCAACAAAACAGTGAGCGACTCGATCGCTATCTTGCCCAACAATTACCCGATTTATCTCGTTCTCGAATCCAAAAACTGATTGAAGAAGGGAATGTGCAGCTCAACGATAACCTCTGCACCTCCAAAAAAGCCACGATTCAACTTGGAGACTCTATCCACCTCACTATCCCCGACGCCAAACCCTTAGAGCTAAAACCAGAAGCAATTCCCCTGGATATCCTCTATGAAGATGACCAAATCCTGATTGTCAACAAACCCTCTGGCTTAGTTGTTCATCCTGCTCCTGGACATGAAAATGGCACACTTGTCAATGCCCTGCTTGCCCATTGTTCTAACTTAGCTGGAATTGGTGGCGTACAACGTCCCGGAATTGTCCACCGTTTAGACAAAGATACCACCGGTGCGATCGCGATCGCGAAAACTGACCACGCCCACCACCACCTACAAGCCCAACTCAAAGCCAAAACCGCCGGTCGAGACTATCTCGGCGTTGTCTATGGTTCTCCCTCAACCGAGACGGGTACAATTGACCTGCCCATCGGACGTCATCCGAGCGATCGCAAAAAAATGGCAGTCGTTCCCCTAGAAAAAGGTGGACGCTCTGCAATTACCCATTGGCAGATTAAAGAACGCCTGGGCAACTACACCCTAATCCACTTCCAACTCGAAACCGGACGAACCCATCAAATTCGCGTCCATACTGCCCATATCGGACACCCTATCGTCGGGGACCCCGTTTATAGTAAAGGTCGAGATATCGGCGTCAATCTCCCAGGACAGGCACTTCATGCATGGCGACTGCGGTTACAGCATCCCAATACAATTGCCCGTCCCCTCTCTCCTAACCAAGGAGACCAAAGGACGGGCAATAAACCTGGGGACTGGATTGAGGTCATTGCCCCTCTCCCCCCAGCCTTTAACACACTCCTAACCGTACTGCGACGGCGTGCTTCATCCGTTCCCTTCCCTAACGCTTAGGTACACGGGACATGTAATCGATATTCTGGGCAGACACGCGGGGGAGTGGATTGGGTTGGGCATTAACTCCCCGTGCCATATCCAGGAAGTTCGTAGGATCACCTGCTTTAGCCTGCTTGTCTTGCGGGACAAAACGGCGTACTTCGTTCTGCCAAATAATTTGGGGGAAGCCCAGTTGAGCGCGGTAGTAGCCGTCGTAGCGGGGTGATTTAATGTTAAAGGGTCTTTCACCTTGACGGCGACCGGGCAATACACGACGCCGTTGATAGGGAACAGTGTCATAACCAAAGTTGGTCAGATACTCTTCGCTGTTAAGTAGTTGATCAACGAAGCCTTTAATCCCCTTGGTCGCCACAACGATAGACCAAGCAATTTTTTCGCGTTCGTTGTAAACATCGCGCCCTAATACCCGTTGCACGCACTGTTCAACAAAGCGATAATTGCTGTTTTTCTCGTAGAAGCTGTTGTAGAAGGTTTTCGACAGCAGCAAGCCACGAATGAAATCCCGCACCGTCAGTTGACCGTTGCGGAGTTGGGATTCTAGGAACCGTTCCCGATCCCAAGCAAAGGCATAGAAGAAGATCTGACGGTATGCCGCTTCGATCAATTCATCCATGTCTGTGCCGAACAGGATGTTCTCGGTTGTGTAAATCCTTGGTTGCTCATCCCCCGGTACTTCATAACCAGCGACACGCTGATTTTGACTTACCGGAGTGTAGCTTAATAAAGGTAGCGCCACGTTTAAATCTCCGTAATCTTAGAAAATCTTACAAACCTTAACTTTTAACTATATAACAGATTATGTAACCTTCTTACAAAATTAGTCATTTGTCATTCGTCATTGGTTATTTGCTCCCCCTGCTCCCCCATCTCCCCCATCTTCCCGTTCCCGACTAAAAGTAACCCATCCAGAATGCCAAGGGATTTGCTAGTGAGCGACAGTGGGGCCAATTTCGCAAATAGTTTTCTAAATCAGGTTGCCAGACTGGAGGTCTTAATCCAAGTCCTAAGCAAAGATGAGACAAAACTTCAAAAAACCGCCGATCATGACCCGGTGATCCTATATGAGCATGGGCATATTCATGGACGACGATACCTAACCAATCTGGCGGTGCTGTTCGTCCCACATCAATGAGGATGGTAACCGGATTGAGGAGAATGTTACAAAAGCCATCAATCCCATACTCCTGGGCTAACGGCGCTGCCCCGATCTGGATCGGACGACGCAATTCTGGATGAAAGCAATCATGACAGGCGTTGAGACAAGAATTGAGTTCAGCGTTGACTGTATCAATGTTATAACCAATCCAGGTACAGATGCGATCGCGTACCCGATGATTATCGCTGATATCAACCATACGTGGATCTAATGCTAGCTGACGTACAGCCTCTAGGTACTCATAGCCACGTACCAACGGTTCATTTATACTCTGGGATTTCCCCACCCAATACGGACTCACTTTGTCTCGCTGCTCAAACATTTCGTGACATGCTCCCACACCAAATCAAAGATTCTGGTGTGAGCTTCCAAGCTTCACAACTTGGATTTCCTGGTTTTTCCCTTGCGGGATTTCGACACTTACCCTAGACTCAGACGAGTACATTTGGGTCCCCGGTAGACCGTCTGCACAGGCAGTTTCCATTCCCGCTAGCCCGGCGGTACTGATTAGTTTGATTTGCGTTGGTTGTTGATTATCAAATTCGAGAATCAACTCACACTGCAGCAATTTCAACTAGCGCGAGTGAGCAGATGTATCGAAGGATGATGTCAATTTACCACATTGATCTTGGGGGAGTCCAGTGTATCCCAACGCCCAATTAAAAATTATGGCGTGGGTCTTATTGCTCCCCCTCTCCCCCCACAATTAGATAAATTCTAACTGCTGATGGGGTGACAAGCAAGCTGAAACCACTACCAATCAAGCTTTCAGGACTGTACCCCCATAGAGACATTTTGACAGGTTTCCCAATTTCCCAAGAATGATAGATAAGTCTGATGAAAATGATAAGCACTTGTAGCTGATAAAAAACTGCCAAAAAAGATACAAAAAAATCTAAATATATATTTACACTTACTTACAATTTGTTACTATTGTTTTTAGCGAAGAGATTTTCTGCCTGCCCTAGAGAGTCCAAAACAGCTCAGGACAAGCGCTTACGTAGCATTTTGATAAATTTTCCTACTAGGAGAGTCTTATGCCTTTTACCATTGATTCAGCTCGTAGTATATTTCCTGAAACCCTAACAGCCGATGCTGTACCAGCCACGATTGCCCGTTTCAGTCAACTTAACGCTGAAGATCAATTGGCTTTAATCTGGTTTGCTTACCTGGAGATGGGAAAAACCATCACCATCGCTGCGCCAGGAGCAGCAAGCATGGTGCTTGCCGAAGGAACCTTGAATCAAATTCGGCAAATGTCTTTCCAAGAGCAAACTCAGGTCATGTGTGACTTGGCAAACCGCGCCGATACGCCGATTAGCCGTACTTATGCAAGTTGGTCGGCTAATATCAAGCTGGGCTTTTGGTATCAGCTAGGACAATGGATGGAACAGGGGACAGTCGCACCTATTCCAGAGGGTTATCGGCTATCCGCCAATGCATCCGCCGTGCTACAAGCCATTCGTAACTTAGATCCGGGACAGCAAATTACGGTGCTGCGGAATGCGGTTGTGGATATGGGGTTTGATCCGAGTAAACTGGGTAGCTACAAAAAAGTCACTGAGCCAATCGTTCCACCGAAGCAAATGTCCCAACGGACGTCAGTGACGATCCAGGGAGTTGACAACCCGACGGTGTTGAGCTACATGAATTACATGAATGCCAATGACTTTGACGCCCTGATCCAACTGTTCACCGATGATGGAGCGCTGCAACCTCCGTTCCAAAGACCGATCATTGGTAAAGACGCCGTCTACCGCTTCTTCCGGGAAGAATGCCAGAACCTGAAGCTGATGCCGGAACAAGGTGTTTCTGAATCGGCACAAGAGGGTTATACTCAGATCAAAGTCACAGGTAAAGTTCAAACGCCTTGGTTTGGTGCAGGGGTGGGAATGAATATGGCATGGCGGTTCTTGCTCAACCCTGAGAACAAAGTCTACTTTGTGGCAATTGATTTATTAGCCTCGCCGAAGGAGTTACTCAACTTAGCTCGGTAACCACTCTAAAAACTGTACTCATAAGAGTCAGTTTGAACTTCTAGAGGAGCTTATCTAAAGCCATGTTGAGTAGGAGTAAATCGTAGCACGTTGTAAATGATTGAGTGAGCACTCCCTGCTCTTATGGGTTGGGAGTGTTCAAAATACTGGACAATGCAAGTAAACGAAACTATTTGGTCTGACGTAGAGCAGCAAATCGCCAAAGATGCTTTTGAGAAAGCGTATCAACGAGAAACTAATGCTTTGATCACACAGGTGCGGGAATACGCCAGGGGAATTACTGAACTCGATCAGGTTTGGCGTCTGCATGATTTTTTGAGTGCAAGGCGGCACGATATTGATGGCAAGTACGACTTCGACTATTCCGCTCTCCTGTTTCTTTTCGCTAGGTTAGTTAAACAAGAGTGGCTAAAACTGGAAGATTTGAGCGGTTTAGATCAGAGCAAACTGGCTAAAATAACTGCCCTGGCTCGGATGTAACCTTCCGCTTTGCTATAATCTGAATGTTTAAATCCGCAAACCCGGATGCCTTAGTTAGCAAACTTAAAGGACTTTTAGTCGTTTTGGAATTACCACCTCTCAAACCTATCGAGCCGCCAGGAGAACCGCCCCCTGTTCACAGCAATTGGTACTTGGTCAATGTTCGCCATAAGAAACGTGATTTATTTTTGAGATGTCTGAATATTGTTATCGAAAAAAATCAACTGAACGATCTAATTTTAGCGGTTGAAACTCCTGATGATTCAGTGTACGAAGATATCGTTTTACTGAATTTGGCTAGCTTTAAAGCTGTGCGAACCCACATTCAAACCATTGAGTCCTGTCAGAGAATCGAACCGAAACCATTACCACAAGCACAAGTAAGCCTAATGTTGGCAGCGAGCAGCTAGATGATGGATTTTGACATCCTCCCCCGGCTAAAGAGCGCGGGGGATTCCTCACCACGCCACCTTTAGCCGGGGTGGTCGCTGATTGGGGTTGACGCTTCGCTGAAGGTTGCCTCCAAATGAGGTCTTACACCCTCTCCACGTCCGTTTAT
>NZ_JAVJZI010000117.1:0-3799 GCF_040223135.1 Coleofasciculus sp. G3-WIS-01 | reverse complement strand
GTTAAGGCTGATATCGAGCAACAATGCCGGGTATCAGCCAAGCGGTGAGCGTTAACGGTTATCGACCAAAAGTTACACCGTGGACTTATACCAAGGCAGAATTACTTATGGGTAGGTTTGTCTAGGTTTTTAGAAGCGGTAGGAAGCAGAAACTCAAATCGTGAGGTTTGGGAATCCCTCGTCTCCGGCGAGGGAGGATGTCAAACCATTCCCTCAACCCTCACCCAACATTCAACGGGAAATAGGAATTACGCCGCGACCCCCCATATAATGGCAACGGTACGTTACGCTACGCTAACACACGATGGCGGACTGACCCAGCTAAAATAGGACTTTGTTTGTAGTGAGAACTTTAGTTCTCTCTCCGCCTAGCTGTAGAGGGCTAAAGCCCTCACTACGTACCCAATCTATTGCACCATTTTAGCTGAGTCACGCCACTACGAATAGAGGTTTTGCGTAAGTCCTGGGGAAATCTAGAACCTGAGTCGGGGCGGGTTTAGTCACATCTCTTGTGCAACCGAAAAGATAATCGTGAAACCCGCCCCTACAAACCATCTCCTCAAACGACATGAAGCCACAGGGGTTAAGACACATTATATAGTAGAGACGTTCCGACGGAACGTCTCTACAATGACAAAGGACAAAGGACAACTAACCAATTAGTCATTCGCATCAAATCCTAGCACCGCATCACCTTATCCCATTAGAGTAAAGAAGTCGAGACGGAGATGAACCAATGTTAGACACTTCCCAATTCCCAACTCTATCAGGATTCAACAGTCTCCTTCCAGGATTTAACCTATCGCTACAAACCCAAGAACCCTTAAACCAAAGAGTTCACTCCTTAACCTCCTTACCCTTACCTTCCTCTCACCCATCCCCCTTACCGATTGAAGAACTCTTATCAGCGTTTTCGGCAAATGTCTGGTTACTTGACCATAGTATCGGACTATTGATTCCCACAACCATTGATCTCGATATCCCCTGTGATACATCAGCCTACGTCGAACAAGCCAAAACCTTAATGGCTGAGTTATTCGAGGGAATCAGTTGGGTAGAACAATCGGGAATGTATAAAAGTGCTGTGGCGGGAATGGTGAGTGAAAAGAGTTATGTGATTAAGTCGTTTATGACGCGACAAGCGTTAGTCGAACAGTTGCCAAGGGTTTTAAAGTTTGTTGGCTATTTGCAGCAAGAATTACGCCAGGAAACCATGGCGTTAGAGATTGATGGAAAAATGATATTATTACAGATAGCACCTTCATACCCGTAGGGTGGGTTAGGTGGTGATTCAATTGAAAAAGTTACCGTAAAATTGGATATCCGCCGTAACCCACCAATAAAAAAGTGAGCCATTGATGCGTTACGCTGCGCTAACTGGCAAGGGTTTCACCCTCATCCCCTAACCCCTCCCTAACCCTCCCCTTATCAAGGGGAGAAAACACTACTGGTTGTTGGAAGTCTCCCAACCTGGAAAAGTCAGGACGGTTTTAGTGTAAGCGATTGTAACGACTAATTTATGCTCAGTTTAAAAACTAAGTATAATCAAAATAGAATCGGTTTTACGATTAAATCACTAAAAAACTATGACTCTAAGATTTATTAGCCCAAAAACTGACTTTGCCTTCAAAAAAATATTTGGCTCAAAAGACAGCAAGGATATCCTAATTAGCTTTTTAAATGCCTTGATTTATGAAGCCAATCCTGTGATTCAGGATCTAGAAATCATCGACCCCTATAATCCTAGGGAGGTGGTGGATCTCAAAGACAGCTATCTAGATGTCAAAGCCTTACTGGATAATGGCTCAACCGTGCTAATTGAAATGCAAGTCCTCAACTTAGCCTTCTTCGAGAAGCGGGTTATTTATAACCTGACCAAAACTTATGGAAATCAGCTAAAATATGGCGAAGGCTATTCGTACCTGAAACCGGTTATTGCCTTAACGATTACCGACTTTCCCATGTTTGATCAGACACAACGTTATCTGACTCGGTTTAGCTTAAAGGAAAATCAGGAGTTGTTTGACTATCCTGATCCAGAAATCGAGTTAATTTTTGTAGAATTACCGAAATTCACGAAAACGCTGGATGAACTAGAGAGTTTAACAGATAAATGGATTTATTTTATTAAAGAGGCTCCCAGTTTGGAGGTAATCCCCCCCACATTTAGCCAACTTCCGGAACTAGATAAAGCGATGAATATTGCCAATCAAGCGAATTTGAGTGTAGAGGAAGTGGAAAAATTGCGTAAGCAAGAAATGTTCCTGGAAGACCAACGGGGATCGATTGTTAAGGCAAAGCAGGAGGCATTACAAGAAGGAGTAGAACAAGGTCGTCAAGAAGAGAAAATCCGATGGATATTCCGTTTCCTGGAGCGACATTTTGGGTCAATTCCGTCAGAAATAAGTCAGGGAATTCAAAACTTATCGATTGACCAGTTGGAACGTCTCGGAAATGATGTTTTTGATTTCAACAATTTAGAAGAGTTATCAAGTTGGTTACAAGAAAATAGGTGATTTTGGGGCGCTTGTGCGTAAGGTTTCCGGGGGGGTCAGGCAATGGCTGAAATCCTTATGTTTTCGTAGACCCCCCCGGAGGTGTCTCTGGGTAATGTTCCCTACCACAGATTAGAATAATTGATTCCGTAGAGACACGATACTATCGTACCCTGATCTAATTCCGCTACACAATTCGTCATTCGCATAAAATCATAGACAGCCGATCTCATCCCCCTCTAGGATAGAGTCGTTTATCAGTGAACAGTTATCAGTTATCAGCGAACGATGACAAAGGACGAATGACGAATGACAAATGACGAAAGACTAATTTGTCACGTTTTAATCGGTTGTCCCGCCAGTGGTAAATCAACCCTGGCTGGGGAATTGGCGAAACTGGGAAACTATAAAATAGTCTCCACCGATGAAATCCGCCAAACCCTCTACGGTGACGCCACCATCCAGGGGGAATGGTTGGAAATTGAACAATACATCTTACAGCAAATCCAAAGGGCGATCGCATCCGGTCAACCGATCATTTATGATGCTACTAATGCCAAACGTTCCTGGCGGATGTCGCTGTTGATGCAATTGCACAGATGTAGCCCATCTTCCCCTACATCGGAAATGGGGTTTGGAAACCAAACCCCTACAATTTCCCCATCTCCCCTGTGGATAGGATGGCATCTGAAAACCCCTCTGTCTACTTGTCTGAATTGGAATAAACAGCGATCGCGTCAGGTTCCCGATTTGGTGATAGAATCCTTATACCAGTCCCTGCATCAATTTCCTCCCCTAGCGGCTGAGGGATTTGCAGGGGTTTATCCGGTGACACCTGTTAAAGGCAAATTCGATATCGGACAAATCCAAACTAAACTCCAACGCCTTAGACACAGCCAGGTGAATCGTACCAACCGTACCCAACATGGACAAATTCAGTTACACCGCTATTCTCGGCTGTTGGATTTTGACCGCTTGCTGCATTTAATCTCCCTGATTCTGACATATCCGGGTATCGGGAATTTACAACAAATTGCGCCTCAGTGTCTGGAAAGCCTATTGGGAACCGTTCCTGAATTTGCCACCTCTGTGGAGGAAATCTGTGCGGTGATAGCGAAATGTAAAGGTTCAATCTATGCCGCACCTGATGCGATCGCGGATGATTGGGTCTTCCGTACTTAGTGTGCTAAACTATTAAAATAAACCTTAAAATAATAAGATAAAAATGGCAAGGATAAAAAGAGAAATGACTAAGCTCCTAAACCTGCCGGGAGTTATAGCAGAAAATATCCAAGATGCTGAAG
>NZ_JAVJZI010000116.1:0-14570 GCF_040223135.1 Coleofasciculus sp. G3-WIS-01 | reverse complement strand
TGGCGAGGCTAACTTTACCCCAGAAATGGGTGAAAACCGGAGGGGCAACCATACCCCTCCACCCCGAAAGGGGTATGCTTCTTAAACCGCTACCGCGTGTTCCTCCCTGGTCTAAAGCTTGCCCGATAAGCGAAGCGAAGGGACACAGGGTTTCCCACAACGAAGGATTGTTATGAAAAAACAACCAACTTTCATAGTAATTGGGGCACATAAAGCGGCAACTACTTCTATGCATAATTATCTGAAACAACATCCTGAAGTGTATCTGATTCCCAACAAAGGTAAAGATCGATTAAGTAGTAAGCCTTATATCAGCTCTCTAGAAGAGGCGAAAGACTATCTGAACCAATTTGAAGGGGCTACTACTGAAAAAGCATTGGGTGAAGTTTCGAGTGTATATCTCCATGGTGACGGAGTTGCTGCAAGAATTCAACGTTTATTTCCTGATATAAAGATTATTGCTGTTTTACGAAATCCTGCTGAAAGAGCTTACTCCCATATTTTATCCGCTAGGGGAGAGTATTTCACACCCCAAGAAATCAATAATTTTGATTCCGTCGTTTTATCAAGATTTTTTGAAAAAGAAAAATTCCAGAAACCGGGATTATACTATAGCAACTTTAAAAAATATTTTGACTTGTTTAATAGAGAACAAATAAAAATCTTTCTCTATGACGATATAGTTCATCGAAAAACAGAGTTTTTCCGTGAGCTTTTAAATTTTATTGGTGTGGATTCAATTTTTGAGTTTGATTTTCAACAACGTTACCATAAAGGTAAACTGCGAATTGATAATACATCGAGAAAAACTTTAATAAGCATTGTTGATTCTCAAAATAATCTAAAAAATATTTTTAAAATTATTTTGAAGCCTATTGTCCCCCAAATAAAAAGCTTTTTAGAGAAAAAACAAGAACAACCTTTGCCACCTTTATCAGATCATGTCAGGACAGAAATTATTAATTTCTACCGTGATGACATTATTCAATTACAGGAACTTACTGGGTTAAATTGTTCTCATTGGTTAGAAGGTAAGCCAACTTGAAGCAGTTTGTATTGATTTTAGACCAAAACCTGAATTAGACTACTGTTTTTTCCTTTATTTTCCTTGAACAAATGATCAGTAACCTTTGCCAATATGCACTACTTACTTAAGGATAAGCGGTAGTCTATTAATAACTATCCAACTATGTTTAAAGATTCAAAATTATTTATGGGAACTAAAGAACGGATTAAAGAAATAGCTATTTACTTGCGTTTTGATAAGATAATTAACCGCTGGAGTAATGATATAAAAGTTTACATTATTTCTTATCCCAAGAGCGGTAGGACATGGCTAAGAATACTTTTTGGAAAAGCTTTATCTGAACAGTTTCATCTCGATGAAACATTATTATTAGAAACTCATCCATTAACTCGTTCAGCTAAAATAAATCCTACGCTCTTTACTCATGATGGCGCTGGATTTGGCGATAAAAATAGCTGGAATGAGTTAGCTACAGATAAATCTTTTTACCGTAACAAAAAGGTTGTCTTTTTAGTCCGTGATCCCAAAGATGTAATTGTATCAAGTTATTTTCATGTTACGAAACGACAACGCCGATTTGACGGTTCAATTTCCGAATTTATCCGAAGTGATATATATGGAATAAAAAAGATCGTCACGTTTTATAAGATATGGCTTGATAATCAGACAGTGCCGAAAGATTTTCTCTTGCTTAAATATGAAAACATGCATAAAGATACTTCAGAAGTTTTGCGTTCTTTACTGAGTTTTACTGGAGTTCAAAATGTTCCAGGAAATACAATAGAAACAGCCGTTAACTTTTCAGATTTTGAGAATATGCGGAAATTGGAAAGTTCACAAAAGTTTTCCAAAACAAGTATGCAACCCGGAGATACTAACGATGAAGAATCTTACAAAGTGCGAAAAGGAAAAGTAGGTAGTTATTTAGAGTATCTATCGCAAGACGATATGAATTTTATTAACCAAGTTATTGAGGAAGCCGGACATCCTTTTGGTTATTAAGAAATAGTCATTCCTTCTGGGCGCAGACACTCGGTTTCAGGTAAATGTCCAAAAATCTGCTCAGATAACAACCAAACTTCTTCATCCTCAAATAAAGAGCGATAGTTTGCATTATCAATCATCTTTTTCCATCGTTCTAGAACTTTCATTTCCGAACCTTTCCCGGAATAATTAAAGCTGTCAAAGGAACTTCCAGCACCAGCAGTATCACGTCCGACAACACGGTTAATACTACGATCGCTGTAGTGTAATTCTAAAGCCGATGCAATCTGTTGTCGATAATCTTGATCGAGAAACCAGCGATTATAATTAATTACAATTTTAGGTTCTTTCAGGTAGGATGTGGTTGCCAAAAATTCTTGAGCATGCTCTTTCCAAATTCCCACAAATTTTTCAGGTTCGTGAGCGCCATATTTGTAACGAGGATGTCCCATGATAAATCCATGACTAGATGGATTAAATCCTTGATTGAGTTGTTGCTGAAGGCGACTGGCAAAAAGGTTAAATGGATCTCTCAAAAGGAGTACATTAAACCGTTTGCCTGTCTTGCCAAAATATAAGTCATGATACCGTTCTAATGGATCAGTATACATTTCAGCAATAGAGCGATTTTCATGACTGCGAATCAGGAAAGATTTTTTGCGAAACCCTAGCTTCATCGGACATTTAGCGACATTATTCCAATAGTCAACTTTATCCGGATACATAGATGAAATCCAGTCAATCACGGCATGATTACCACTTCTTGCCATTCCGTGAAAGCAAATTTCAATATCATTTACAATCAAAAAGAAGGGAAGAATCATAATTAGCTCTTATCAGTTTAAACTCTATATTAGATTGGTTTATAGAGGCAATATATTACGTCTTTATCAAGGTGAAAAATGTTGAGTTCTAAAGCGGTTTTATCCTTGTCTACCTCCTCAACTTTCCCACGATGCCTGAAAAAAGTCTCGTTCACACAGCATAGCATAGCGATAGTTTGATTTCACAGAGGCTGAGAGTTGGGCGTATTGATCCGTCAACCGCTCTAATTGCTGCACTAACTGCTCAAACAATGGATTATTATACGTGCGAATCCAGTCCGTATAGGTGTGTTCTGGAATACCATCTTTAGCTAATTCTTGACCCAAAAACCCATACAAGCGCATACAGGGTGTCATTGCTACTGTAATTAAACCAATCTCACTTCCCCAAGCTGTTGCCAACAAGAAGTCAGTATAACGCCGCGTCGCTATGGCGGGTTCAATCTGGTGTAAGTTGAGTCCCCAGGCTGTGGCATAATTCTGATGCAGGCGTAATTCTTCGAGAACGCCACCAGCAAGATTATGAAACGTGTTAAATCTATCCCAGTCAGAACATTTAGCAGCAGCGACGCTATAAGCGCGAGCAAACGCTTCTAAGAAAAAAACATCTTGACCAACATAGTACGCAAATTTCCGGCGATCAAGTGTTCCTGTGGCGATACCTTGGACAAAGGGGTGTGTTAGACACTCCTTTGCCAAGTCTTGATTGGATTGCCATAAATCGCTGCTAAGTGTCATAGCGCTTGTCTATTGCCATGGACTCAAATTTTGTTCGGGAAGAGTTGGCAGTTGTAAGACTGAAGGGATCGGTCTTTTGTCAAATCCACCGTCTACCGATAGATACACACAGAATGTAACCGCGATCGCTAGCAGTAGTCTTTCCAGCATAACCCACTCCTCTCATTGTTGCTCTTGTGACCTGTCAACTGCCAGTATCTTCTCACTATCTGTGATTTCAATTAAGGGGCTGGTGATGCAAACGGTTAATTTTTTGTGATGATAGTCTAAGCTTTAGGTGATAGGAGTCATCGATTCTAGAGCGTCGGGTTTAGCAAGAAGTCAAACGTTATGCCATGACATTTAAAGTCTTTCCCCCTCTCATCCTGTTTACCTCTCTCTGGCTAAACCCCTCAGCGCAAGGGTTCAATCCAGCACACCTAGAACAATTGCGACAAACAGGTAGCTGTGTCGAGTGTGATTTGAGTGGGGTACAGTTACCGGATGCTCTGTTAAGCAATACGAATTTGAGGGGTGCTAATCTGGCTGGTGCTAATCTTATCCGTGCCGATTTAAGACGTGCCAATCTGGAGTATGCCAACCTGAGTGGTGCGAGTCTGATTTCTGCGAATCTTACGGATGCGACGTTAATCGGAGCTAATCTGATTGTGGCAGTATTAATCGGTGCGAATCTAACTCGTGCGAATTTGGCTGGCGCTGGATTAAATTTGGCTAAATTAGCGAGTACTAGCCTAGTTGGTGCAAACTTAAGTCTTGCTAAACTAAGGGCGGCGGATTTAAGTAATGCGAATTTGACGGCTGCTGATTTGAGAGGGGCTGACTTGAGAGGGGCTGACTTGGATAATACTATTCTGAATAACGCTAAGCTTAGCTACGCCATTATGCCTGATGGCACTTTATTACCTTAATTTATTGATTTTTCCCTATTCCCTATTCTCTATTCCCTGTTGCCTATTCATAATTCAACTGTCTAACTATTTATTAAATTTAAAGGAGAAGCCTACCGTCTAATCTTTGATTGACTGTAGGAGTACGCCACTCAATGGGACTATGCTTTCTCGGATTTTTAATAAGCCAGAGTTTCTAAGGTATCCCGCAAATATCGACGCACCCGATGCTCCAAGCTTCGATCCTGAAGATGGTGTGCGGCAGGATGCTCCATCTGCCAGCGTTTAAATCCCGAACTGGCTGCGATCGCTTCTTTGAGATTGTCCCAAACTTGACTATCTGGGGAAATGTGATTGGATTCGGATACAGTTGTGCTTTTCATAAACCTTTATCGTGAGCTAAACAGAATGAGTTCGTAGCAATTCTTAACTGTTATTTGTATTTTTTAACCTTATTCTTCAGAATAACGGAGCTGCGTTGTTTAAATTGTTACATTTGCAACAACTGATTGCCAACCTACTGGCGTGACCATCCTAAAAATGTAGGTTGGGAAAACGCAAGGAAACCCAACGAAAGCCTTACTAAATGTTGGGTTTCGTGCCTCAACCCAACCTACGGTAATGAACTATTTTAGTTAGGTCACGCCACTACCCAAATTTTTGGGCAAGTCATGATTTTAAACTGAAGTTCCCCCCATACAGATGTACTGCACCCAGGCTAAAGCCTTATACCGTAATGGTTTGAACGCTCAAACCCTCAAAAATCGTACCCATGTAGCACTTGCAAAAATACCGCGAACGCGGTATTTTTGCAATATGAAAAGAGATCGGTTGAAACCCACGCTACATCAAGGTTTCAGCGATTGTACATAAGTAGGGCGGCGGCTCGACTGAGCGTTCGCCGAACGTCTAAAAAATCGCGCAAAGCCGCACGGTGAGGCAGTTTTGATTTTTTGGTTGGGGGAACTTCAGTTTAAACAAGGAAGAAGCAGGTGCTGACACAGGGGGCTGAGTAAAGGATGACATGATCCCTTGAGGTTTGGCTTTTGACGTCTAATGTAGCCGAACTCAGCTCAATCCACTTTTTCAGCAGAGGAAGACTCTGGGGCGATCGCAGGTAAAATTTGTTTGACCCGAAACCCTGGTACGGTAAACTTTTCTGGTATTTTTTCCACGGGATAAGGTTGAGTCGCTGCCCACTCTGCCTCACTCGTGAGCAGAACTTGCACCACAGAAAGAGGCACTTGCAAAAATAAGTGACTTGCCAGAAACCCAACTCCTGCCAAAACCAATCCAGCGATGCGCCATTGAACTGTCCAGGGAACGACACCTGCGGCTAGAGGAGCGATGCTATAAATTTGCCACAGTACCCATACCATAAAACCTGCTGCCACAATCGTCAGCAGCGGGTTGGTTTTCCGGTCAAATAAGCTCAGCAGTCGCCCCTGGGATTCCGTTAGGCGATCGGGTTTGAGAGCAACGATGAGCAGACTAAAAATATCAAAGGGGCGGGTCAACTGCATCCACAAAACTGGTGCGATACCGATAACTGCCACAATCAGGAGTTCTAGCCAGACAGGCAACAGGGGTTCACCCGTTGCCAGTCCTAGGGCGACAACCTCTAACGTTAGGGGCAGTGCCGCTAAACCCGCCAAATGTATCCACAAGAACGGTTCAGACCAAAAAGAGCGCATTGGGTTGTCCTTTGTATGTTGTGATTAGCCCTTAGTCATTAACCAAGGACTAATCACATATCACCTAAGTCGCTGATAGAGTCCGGCGCTTGCTCACCATCTTATAGGTTTCGATGATGTCACCTTCAGTCCAATCATTGAATCTATCGACACGAATACCGCATTCAAATCCGGCATTGACCTCTTTGACATCATCCTTCATCCGCTTCAGCGAATCAAGCACCCCTTCGTAGATCATTTGACCCCGGCGTTGCACTCGGATATTGCAGTTGCGAACCGCTTTGCCCGACTGTACGTAGCAACCTGCCACCGCACCGCGACCGACAGGGAAAACAGCCCGGACTTCCACTTGACCCAAGGGTTCTTCTACCAATTCTGGCTCCAGTAACCCTTCCATTGCCGCTTGAATGTCATCCAAGAGGTTATAGATAATGTTGTATTCGCGCACATCAACACTCTCTCTTTCAGCAGCGGATCGAGCGCCGTGAGCCAAAGTGGTATTAAAGCCAATGATTACTGCACCACTAGCCGCCGCTAAGTCAACATCGGTTTCGGTGACTTCTCCAGCCGTCGCTAGCAGCACTCGGATTTGAACTTCATTTTGGGGTAACTGTTTGAGTGAACCCAGAATAGCTTCGACAGAGCCTTGCACATCTGCCTTCAGGATCAAATTGAGTTCTTTGAGTTCCCCTTCTTGAGCTTTGGCAGAAAGGCTATTCAGGCTGACCCGACGGGAGGACATCACCTGTTGCAGACGAGACTCGCGTTGTTCTTGGCTTCTGGTGTCCGCAACGGCGCGAGCTTCTTTTTCTTGTTCAAAGACGTCAAACTCATCACCAGCAGCCGGGACATCGCTTAAACCCAATACCTCTACGGCAAAGGAGGGAGCCGCCTCGTCTACTCGTTTACCTCGGTCATCGGTCATGGCTCGTACTTTACCGAAGACCGATCCCGCAACCAAGGTATCACCCACCCGCAGCGTGCCATTTTGCACTAACAATGTGGCAACTGGACCTCTGGATTTATCCAGGTTGGCTTCAATGACCGTACCTTTGGCTAATCGGGCGGGGTTAGCCGAGAGTTCTTCAATGTCAGAAACGAGCAGGATCATTTCCAGGAGCGTATCCAAGTTTTCTTTTTGGATAGCACTTACGGGCACCATGATCGTTTCACCGCCCCATTCTTCTGGCACTAATCCATGTTCCATTAACTCCTGCTTCACCCGGTCAGGTTGTGCCCCTTCCTTGTCGATTTTGTTAACAGCAACCACAATCGGCACCTCAGCGGCTTTGGCATGGCTGATCGCTTCTCGGGTTTGCGGTTGCACCCCATCATCGGCGGCGACGACCAAAATGGCAATATCGGTCACTCGCGCTCCCCTTGCCCGCATCGCCGTAAAGGCTTCGTGACCTGGAGTATCGAGGAATACCACCTGTTGGACTTGACCTTCATGCTCCACATCGACATGGTAAGCACCAATATGCTGGGTAATTCCGCCCGCTTCGCCTTGTGCCACTTTGGTTTCACGAATGGCATCGAGCAGCGTGGTTTTACCGTGATCGACGTGACCCATGATTGTGACCACGGGTGGACGCCGCACCAGGTATTCCAAGTCAGCCGCATCCAGCATTTCGGTTTTAGCGGCTTCTGATTCTGCTTCTTCTGTGTGAACATTAACGCCAAGTTCTTCGGCGACCATTTGAGCAGTGTGCAGATCCAGAGTTTGGGTGATATTCACCGCCAATCCCTTAAAGAATAGCTGTTTAATAATTTCAGTTTCGGCAATCTCCAGCTTAGTCGCCAGTTCTCGAACGGTTAGCGAATCGTTTAACACAATTTGCTCAGGGCGTTCAGAGACTTCTTGCTTTTCACGCCTGCGATCGCGACTCTCTGGTTTACTGGTTTTAACTTCTGGCTTTTTCCTAACCTGACTGGCTGCCGTTGGTGGCGGAGTCTGTCCCGTTTGAGATTTAGGTTTAGGAGGACGAGCCACCGACATACTGATAGCTGCCGGGGTGTCAGTTTCTTGGTCGTCACTATCGAACTCTTCCTCATCCTCTTCGATCAGTTGAGGTCGCCGCTTGAGCTTAGCCGCTTTTGCTGGTTTAGCTCCTTCCCGCTCTTCTTCTTCATCAATCCATTCACGTTTTTTCGACTGACGTGGCGGCGTGGGTCGCTTGACTTTGGAAGCGTTGAGTTCTGGGGCTTCCAGAAGGGTTTCTGTCTCCTCATCGACCGCCCCTGGCTTCTGTTCCCGCGAACCCGAATCGATAGCCGCCACTTCAATGCTGTCATCCTGACGAGTCGGTCGGGAGCGTCTGGGGGGGGCTTGTAGTTTAGGAACGGGCTGAGCTGGAGCTTGAGGACGCGCTGGGGCGGGAGCTTGAGGAGGAGTTGGCGCTTCAGGAGAACTCGCCAATTCAGTCAGCTGAGGCTCCTTAGCCGACTCTGATGGGGTCTCATCTGATCGATCGCGCTTTAATTTCGGTCGTTCGACCTGGGTGGACTGATTTGGTTTCGGTGACGCTGGTCGAACGGGGGGTTGGATAAGTTGGGGTTTAGCTTCCACTTCAGCTACGGTAACGTTCTCCTGTGACCCTTGAGATGGAGTTGGTGTTTCTGACTCAGGATTGTCCTCGTGCAAATTCACTTGTGTCGGTCGATTGAGCTGGGCGGGTGGACGTGGTGGATTCACAGTTGGCTTAACGGGGGGTTGAGCAGACTTTGACCCAGGTGCGGATCCCTGGGAAGAGCTAAAACTGGAACGAGGCTTAGGCTTAACACTCAGAATTTGCTGTTTGCGCTGATTGTTAGAATGCCCATCTGTATGGTTAGCAGATGCTGAGGTTACTTGGTCACGACCTTTGAGGCTGGTGATCCCCTCGGCATATTTTTCCGCCGCCGCTTTGATTCGCTCAGCTTCAGATTCTGTAATCGTGCTACTGTGACTCTTGACTGCAATATGCAGTCCTTCGCAAATATTCAAAATATCCTTGTTGTCCAAATTCAATTCCCGTGATAATTCGTAAATTCTGACTTTGCCGTTGTTCATCCACTATTCCCCCGTCGTACATATTGTTACACCATAACTAAATGATTGAAAGCGTGCGTGGTCATTGGTTTTCCTGCCGGATTGGCTTAAATCAATAAGGTGTCGTTTAAGAGTCTACTCGATAACTCACCAATAACTCATGTTACACAGGCGATCATTGAGTGTGAGCCAAGATCTCTCTACACTCTTATCAGATCCTGGATGGTTAACTTACAAAAATCTTAACAAAACTAGATTCATTTTCTCGACCCTGAGTGTTGTCCTCAGGTAGGAGTTGCTAGCTTGATCAGGGTCAGACTCACCTCCGAACACCATTGGTAATGGTACTCCTCTACTATCCTAGCGATTGCTTAGGTTCATTGAGAGCATCGCTGGGGTTTTTTGCATGGATTGGATCAATCCTTGCTGCGTTGGATGCTCCAGGGACTAGGTTCCAAACGTTGCCATAGTATTTGATAAATTTCCTCGGGAACCGAGGTCCTCAGCGATCGCCCCAATCGATTTTTCTTCTGAGCGGCTGACAGGCAACTCGATTGAGGGCAGATGTAAGCCGAACGTCCCATTCCCTGATCTAATTTTATCTGTCGCGATGGATGGATTCGCACAACCCTCCAAAATTCTTGTTTTGGAGCCACGCAGCGACAACTCAGACAACGTCGGTAATTGGGTTCCATAGGATGGGGACAACGATTTTCCTGTAGGCTCAAAGAGCTTGATCTTCACGGCAGAGCCTATTTCGGTGAACTAGGGCGGTGAGGAGGGTGTCTTGAGCAACGGTATATACCAGCTTCCATGACAATCTCTCCCCGTTCCCTATTGATCAAGTCAGGTGCAAAGATTCAACTCCCTTAAACAGTCTACTGCCTTGGGTTGATCCCCCTAAGATTAGGACAAAATATCTTCCTCTTCTCCTTTAGCAAATTCTTCCTCAGCTAGGGGTTGAGGATTTGTCACCTTTGACTTTAAATCCGCTGGTGACAGAGTCTGTTCCTCTAGTTGCTCCTCCTCCTCCTCCTCTTCATCGGCTAGTTCCGCTTCCGTCTCAGCTACCATGGCTTGTAACTCCTGCATTTTCAGGTGTTCGGCTTCGTGGTCGTACTTAGCAATATCTTTAATATCAATCTTCCAACCGGTGAGACGAGCAGCTAAGCGAACATTCTGCCCTTCTTTGCCAATGGCTAAACTGAGCTGGTCTTCAGTGACCAAAATGTGAGCTTGACGCCCTTCTGGATGCACCAATAATACTTCCTCCACTCGCGCGGGACTCAGAGCATTAGCAATATAGGTAGCGGGATCAGGGGACCAGCGAATGACATCTATTTTTTCGCCGCGCAATTCATTGACGACCACTTGAATGCGCGATCCCCTAGCGCCGATACAAGCTCCAACGGGATCAACATCCCGCTCTAGGGTGTCCACAGCAATTTTAGTCCGAGGTCCGACATGACGTGAGGGCGGATTGGCTTCTCGTGCCACCGCCACAATCCGCACAACTTCATCTTCGATTTCTGGGACTTCATTGGCAAATAGATAGACAACTAAACCAGCCGAAGCTCGAGAAACCACAAGCTGAGGTCCACGGTGAGGACCTTCACGCACTTTTTTGAGAAAAACCTTAAAGGTACTGCCAATGCGATAGGTATCGTTGGGTAATTGTTCACGCTTGGGCAGTTCGGCTTCCACTTCCGGCTGACCAAAGCCGCTGCTAATCGCCATGATCACCGATTGCCGCTCAAATCGTAGCACTCTGGCTTGGAGAACCGTTCCTTCTAACTCTTCAAACTCTTCTTGGATCAACTTGCGCTGTTGATCTCGTAGTTTTTGGGAGAGTACCTGCTTAGTTTGAATCGCTGCCATTCGACCAAAATCACGTTGATCTGGCGTAACATCCAGGACTACCGAGTCACCTAATTGTGCCTCTGATGCCACTTCTTGAACTTCTTTGAGGGAAATATGATGATCGGTGTTGCCAACTTCCTCAACAATGGTTTTGGTACAAAGAATGCGGAATCCTTCTTCTTCGATATCTAAATCGACTTCAAAGTTGTTAAAGTATTCATCATCAAAATGAGGTCGCTCCATGCGTTGCGCTCGACGATAGCGCTCGTAGCCTTTGATCAGTGCTTCTCTCAGTGCCTGTTGGACTGCCGATTTGGGTAAATTATGGCTTTGAGAGATCTCTTCGATCATCTTTTTTAATCCAGGCAGATTAACGATAGACATAGGCAAATCTCCATAAACTGTTTGTTGTGGGTCGTTAATAACCCATGACCAATGCTCAATGAGTAATTCCTAATGGTATAAAGGGGTTTAACCCTGCTCATCGAACTGCACTTTAGTCACTTGATCGCGAGGAATGGCGATCGCCCGTCCTTTTCGGTTGAGATATACGCTGGTATCATCCCGGCGAATTAATTGCCCTCGCCATTCTTTATGTCCTTGATAAGGTTCAGCGGTGTTGACCACTACGGAAAATCCTTTAAAGGCGATGAAATCTCGGTCCGTCGTTAGCTCTTGCGAGATCCCAGGACTAGAAATTTCCAAAACATAGGCATCTGGAATAAGATTCACGGTATCTAGTTCGGCTTCTATTGCCCGACTCATGCGTTCGCAGTCATCTACGCCCGTGTCGCCGTCGCGGCGGCGGATATCTATCCGAAGTACAGGTGGGCGTCTATTCGTGTGAAAAACCGCCCCAACGAACTCCAATCCCAATTTTTCGGCTACTGGGGTTGCCAAATCGATTAGTTGTGGAATCAGGGGATAAGTCATAGAAAAACTTCAACAAAAAAAGTGGGTTCAACCCACCTCCAGGTAAAATTTCTGCCAAGAAGCCTAGCGACGATTGACACAATCTCTACCCTGCTTGTGTACTTGGGAAAAGTTTTACAGCTCCGTTACATAAGACTTACCCAAAGTTACCCACAAGTGGACATCCCTGACGCTTACTTCCTGCTTCACCCTGGCGGTGACGGCACTCAACCAGTCCACAGGCTAACACCACCTAACTGGCGGCTATTTTTTCACTTACCTAACCGTGGTTTTTGGCTGGATAGGTATACCAATAAAGTATACATACTCTTGGCTGACCCATTCTATCAGAACAAATATATACCCAATTTTGGGTAACAATGGCTAAAAGTGTCCAGCTTTTTGGTTACAGCTACATGCCCCCAGACTCCGACATCAGGATAGAGTGACTTCCGTTGCTATGTTCGAGTTTAGCGCAATCTTAGCCTGTTGTGGGATCGGTTTACCACAGGCAAAGGGTCACGACGGTGGAGTTTTGATTGTTGAGTGTTGAGTTAATCCCCCTATCTCTCTCACCTCCCTCATCTCCCTCATTTGCTCAAAAACTACCGATGTTACTTTTGACGAATTGCCCGGGTTTGGTCAAGAATTTCCTCTAAGTCCTCTTGGGACAAACGCTTGACGTAATTGATTTTGACTTCCTCTAAGAAGGCGTTGAGCAAGTATTGAATTTCCTCTAAAGTTTTCTGGGTCTGAATTTGGGAACCATAAGCTTCGCCAATATGGCTAATCAATCGTTGCAGAATTTGATCCCCAACTGGATCATCTGCGATCGCGGCATCTAATCCACTGTAAACCGCTTGGGTAATTTGTTGCACCAGTCGCTCTATTAGCTGATTGCGGATTGTTTCTACACCCGGTATTCGCTCTAGTCCCTGATACGCTTGTGACTGGTTGATAATTTTATCCAAGTTATGGTGCAGCAACGCTTCCACATCGGGACGGATGGTGGGAAGAACCTGCTCAACAGTCATCTGTACCATTATCTTGGTCAGTGCTGCCACTTCGTCGGTTTCGTTGAGATCGATGTAGGGGCGAACCTCCCGTTGCTGTAGCAAATTCGCGATCTCTCCTTGGCGAATGGAATATTGGAGTTCGTTAATAATCTGAATTACCACGACTTGGGTCATGTCGCTGGCGATTTCAGCGACAAATCCTTGACGCACTTGTTTTTGAATCGCACTCAAATCAATTAACTTTGCCTGATCCAGCCGAATCGTCACCGGGATAATCCGCAGCCAGCGCCACAGGGGAATCAGCAGAAATATATCATACCAACGCCACAACATGGCATCCAGCCAACTGACCCCGGTGCGACGGCGACTGATCAACCAGGTACGTGCCAGAAATTCTGTCAAAAATAGAGCAAAAAACGGGAAATCAAGGAGTCCAAAATAATCGACAAAATCCCCAGTTTCTCCAATGGGACGGTAGTAGTTGGCGGCAATCAGGGGACGAATTTCCTCATTGAAAAATTGGAGTTCGTCATCGGGATCTTTAGCGGCTAAATTTTCTATACTCCAAAACTCTATAAATGCTTCTTTCGCTGAATCCTCTTCAGTGCGAATATGCTCTCGCATCTTGTTCTTTATTTTTTCCAGATCACCCGTTTTATCGGCAAGTTGGAAGGGGTTTGTCTCAATCATTTCTACGCTACGTTGGCGTAGATCTTCCAGAATTTGGGCAACTTCAGGAGATTGTAAACCTCTTTTAATAATCTCATTTTCTAATTCATTAACCTTGTCCAAATACTGCTCTGTGTCTCGGTAAGGTTGAATACCCTTTACTGGGTCATACCACTGTGTAATCGGAGGTAGGGGAACCTCTAAGGACAAACCGGGAAAACTAACCGGACCGATGTCAAAACTAAATAACTGGACTTTCCCATGTAGCCAAAAATCTCGTAGAGGCAGGTAGGTCAAGTCAAACAAGACCAAGAGGTAGTTGAGCGCAGCCAAAAGCGCCATCACTCGTTCAAACCAGAGAGCGCGGCGGACTTTACGTTTGCTTTTGTTTGGAGTCAGTCTTTGGATAGATGACATATTTGTTAGGGCTAGACCAGCACCCAGTTTTGGCATCAGGGATTATGCCAATCTTGCACTGATCACAAGGCATTCAAGTTAAGTGCTTACTAGAAATATCAATCCTATGGGTGATAGGGTTCACTGTCAAACTAGGTTAGCTTGGCGGTTGTAGACGCGGAGCGGCTTCGGTGTAGGGTAACCGCAGCTACACAAACTTGCACCCGCCTGCGCGGGTTCCCGTATCCTTTATGGTTTCATCCTTCTTTCTCGGCTGGATACCTCGTCCATAGCTAGGCTATGGGCGAGGTAGTGGACGTTAACTATGGAAAGACTCGACCTGGATGGGTCATGGGAGCGCTAGGACTGTTGTAGATATCCCATTCCTCAATACCGCTTCTAAAAACCTAGACAAACCTACCCATAAGTAATTCTGCCTTGGTATAAGTCCACGGTGTAACTTTTGGTCGATAACCGTTAACGCTCACCGCTTGGCTGATACCCGGCATTGTTGCTCGATATCAGCCTTAAC
>NZ_JAVJZI010000113.1:0-5875 GCF_040223135.1 Coleofasciculus sp. G3-WIS-01 | reverse complement strand
GGAAATATCCCCCCTAGCCACCCTTGGAAATATCTCCCCTAGCCCCGGAAATATCCCCCCTAGCCCCCCTTGGAAAGGGGGGAACTAATGCAAGAAGGCAGAAATAGTTGTTTATTTATCGTTCAAGTTGTGATCATTTTGCTATAATCTTCCTCTAATTCGACTGGGTGGAATAACCTGATCGATATCAAGTTGGCAATTAAATTCACAATGACATACCCTAGAAAACAGCCAATTTCCCCGGTGCAGCTTAAACGTCAAAGACGGGGAAAGCTAGCGGCGTTAGTCCTAGCTTTCCTGTTGCTGCTATTGTTTCCCGTTAGAGTTCTCGCTCAAGATACCGAAACCTCTGGGGGTTTCCTGGGTGCGATAGACACGGTGTTCTCAGCAATCGTCGAAGACTTAGCCAAAATTCTGTTCTTCGACATCCTTGGTTTCCCGTTGATTGTGCTGTGGTTAATTGTGGCAGGTATTTTCTTTACGATTCGCCTGGGCTTTATTAATATCCGTGCCTTTAAACATGCGATTGATGTGGTACGGGGTAGGTATGATGATCCAGAGGAAGAGGGACAAGTCTCCCATTTTCAGGCGCTGGCGACGGCGTTGTCTGGAACGGTGGGATTGGGTAACATTGCTGGCGTGGCTGTGGCAATCCAGATCGGAGGTCCAGGGGCGATGTTCTGGCTGACGTTAGCGGGTTTTCTGGGGATGACGACTAAACTGGTGGAATGTACCCTGGGACTAAAATATCGCATCGAACGCCCTGATGGTACAGTCGCGGGGGGACCGGCTTATATGCTCTCACGCGGGTTAACCAAGATGGGGTTTGGATCTTTGGGAAAAGGATTGGCAATTCTTTTTTCCGTGCTGGCGATTTTTGGTTCGATGGGCGGCGCGAATATGTTCCAGTCTAACCAAGCAGCGGCGGCTTTTATCGGTATATTTCCGGGGATGCAGGGATGGATCGTCGGTCTGGTTTTGGCAGTGTTAACCGCGATCGTGATTATTGGTGGAATTGAGCGAATTGCCTCGACTACGGGTTTTCTCGTGCCAGCGATGGCGGTACTCTATATCATAGGTTGTCTGTGGATTGTTCTGGTAAATTTGCCCCAAGTTCCCAGCGCGATCGCAACCATTATTAGCCAAGCGTTTGTTCCTGGAGCGATTGAAGGCGGTATTATTGGCGTTATTGTGCAAGGGGTGCGGCGTAGTGCTTTTTCCAATGAAGCGGGAATTGGTTCAGCCGCGATCGCTCACTCGGCGGCTCGTACTGATGAACCGGTGCGTGAAGGGATTGTCGCCCTCTTAGAACCGTTTATTGATACGATCATCATCTGCAACATGACCGGCATCATGATTGTCCTTACTGGCGTCTATCAAAATACCGGTGAAGCAATCGATGGTTCCCAGATGACGCTGAGTGCCTTCGCCACGGTTAGTACCTGGTTCCCCATTGTTCTCGCGATCGCGATTTTCCTGTTTGCTTTCTCCACTATTATTTCCTGGAGTTATTACGGCGAGATTTCTTGGCAATATCTCTTTGGTCAACGCACAATTATTATCTATAAGCTGATTTTTGTCGCCTGCGTTTTTATCGGTGCTGTGGTAGCACCCAGCGCGGTGATTGATTTTAGTGATTTAACGCTGCTGATGATGGCACTTCCCAACTTGGTTGGAGCTTATTTCCTCTCCAACGAAGTGGCAGAAGACATCAGTAATTATATGCAGCGGCTGCGTTCGGGGCAAATGCCAACTTATGCCCAAAAGCAAGCCGCCATGGGAGATTCCCACCAAGCGGGAAACTAATACATTTGAGTTTTGTAGGTTGTAGGGGCGGGTTTCACTATTATCGTTTCTTGTCATCCAGATGTCACTAAACCCGCCCTGGCTTCAAAGAAACATTCAAAATCTCATGGTAATCGCTTCCATTCACACAAGCTACACGGAAATGAACAATTAACAATTATGAGCTGGCTTAAAAAGAACGAGGTGCTTGTACCGACTGATTTCTCGGATATATCCTTTACCGCACTGGCTCCCGCTTTAGAGTTTGTCGAAGACATATCTCATTTGCATGTTATTCACGTTCTTCTGCCTCTGAGTGCAGTTGATCCAGGTACAATATGGAAAACTGTCACCTCAGAATCTCGGCAAAACAACGCCAAATCAGTCCTGAAAAACAAGCTGAGTGAACTGGGATATGCAGGAGTACAGATTCAGGTTGCGATTGGAACTCCCAGTCATGAAATCGTGGACTATGCCAAAGACAAAGGAGTGGAATTAATTGTTATGCCTACCCACGGACACACAGGTGTCAAGCGTGTTTTGATGGGTTCTGTGGCTGAGCAAGTGGTGCGGCTGTCTCCTTGTCCGGTGTTGTTACTCCGTTGAGTAGTGAAACCCGCCCCTACACAGGTACCAGGTTCCCTCGCTTTTAAAGGCTTCTTGCATCACGTCTCGACATTGCTTCCCCAGCTTCCCTCATCCTGGGCGAGTGCGCTTCCTTGAGTAATTTTCTATAATGTATGTAACATTTCTTAACAACGAAGGGAAGCTGATGGATTATCCTAACTTAGCGCAAATTTCAGATCAGCTAGAGAGTGGCAACTCCCGCGATCGCATGTTGGCGCTAGCCCACCTCCGTAACGTGCCCGCAGAGGATGCTGTGCCTTTAATCAAGAAGGTTTTAGATGATCCCAGTTTACAGGTGCGATCGATGGCAGTCTTTGCCTTAGGGGTGAAGCAGACGGACGAATGCTACCCTATTTTGGTGAAACTACTCGATGACCCCGACTATGGCATTCGCGCTGATGCCGCCGGAGCATTAGGATATCTAGAAGATGCCAGAGCCTTTGAATCGTTAGTCCGGACATTCTATGAAGATACGCAATGGTTAGTCCGGTTCAGCGCGGCTGTCGCATTAGGCAATATAAAAGATCCCCGCGCCCGTCAAGTTCTCACTCAGGCACTCGATAGCGAAGAAATCGTGGTACAACAGGCAGCTATCTCTGCATTGGGTGAAATTAAAGCCGTCGAAGCCGTGGATGATATCCTGCGCTTTGCCCAGTCTCCCGATTGGTTAGTGCGCCAACGCCTAGCCGAAGCCCTCGGTAATCTACCCACTCCAAAAAGCCTGTCAGCATTAAAATTCTTGGCAAAAGACAGCCATTCCCAAGTTGCACAAGCCGCATCCATTTCCCTGAACCGCTTACAAGAGGCGGCAAACCCAGCCTAAACTCCTGCCCATATCTTTCCCTGAAGCCAGGAAAAAGCAAAAATGAACGATAAATAACCAAGGAGAACGATAAAATCAGTTAAAGCTTTGTTAACGTGAAACGTCTGACTTCATGGATATAAAAGAATTTTTTGAGCAGAGTGCTGGGCGATGGTTTTCGCAGCGCACCAGCCACCATCTGGCATTTAAGCAAGCTGAAAATGGTAAATCCAATATTACGATTGAAATGATCGCGGCTGATGCGCCAGAAGTGGTTCAGCTATGTCAACAGTACGAGGTTGATCCAGCCTTAGCCCTCTGTGGTGCCAGAGTGACGTGGGATGGCACAATGGATTGGGATGAAGAGAAGCATCAAGGCTCAACGGTGCTGGTGCCAGTTGCTGATCCTGATAAGCCCAATGAAGGGAAGCTATTGCGGGAAATGGGTTATGCGGAGAAAGCCCCGGTAGCTGGTCGGTATATTATGGGGGATGATCAGGCGCTGACGTTAATTACCGACTACGAAACCATGTATTCTGAAGAGCGTTTGTGGTTTGCTAGTCCTAACTTACGGTTGCGGACGAGCATTTTGAAGCGATTTGGCGGCTTTAGCATGGCGTCTCTGTCTTCAGAAATTCGCCTAGGCGTTACTAAATCGGCGCAAGAATCACAAGATGCGGCGGCTAAGGCTTAATTGTTTTTGTAGGGGTTTGGTAACCAAACCCCTACGGCGTGGTGAGGATGTCAAAAATCCACGCCACCATATCTGCGACTAAATTGGGCTGATTGGGGGAGAATGATTTTAAGGGACTATTGGGTTGATGGGTGATGACAGCAATTGCCCCATCAAATTTGCTTAAGTCGGCTAGAAATGTGGGGCTAAAGTCTTCGGTTGGGGGTTCTGTGTTGGGTGGGGGAGTGCTGTTGTAGAATAGCCAAACGATGGGTTTATCGCTTTCGATTAACTGTTCATCCCAATAGGCTTGCAATTGTGCCAGGGTTTGGGGTGTGCCATGGCTGCTTTTGGGGAATTTGTGGCGTCGCATTTCGTGGTAGATTTTGGCAGAAGGATTTTCGCGATCAAGGAATTTGTTGGCGTCGATGGCAATGAGTCGGGGCAAGTCCTGAATTTCGCCTATTTTGGTTTTGGTTTCTAGGGCGGTGTGTAGGCGTTGGGGTAATTCTTTGAGGGTGAAGGTGTTGGCTGGGTTTGGGGTTTCTATTGGCGATTGTTCATTCTCTTTTGCTTCTAGTTGATGCCATACTTTATGCCATGCTTTATGCCATGCTTTATAGAAGATTGGATAAGCTGTGTTCTGTGCAATAATCCACATAAATTCATATAAAATTTCTTCATCAATATATAAAATTTCTTCATCAATATCAATATCAATAGAGTTTTGTTTTATAAGGTGTTCGTGAATAGATGCAAGTTGCCCAGTAATAAATTCTAAATCATCCTCTTTCAAAGAAGTTCTGGGAGACCAATCTGGAGAAGGTAGGATACGATGTTCAATTTCGTTCAAGCTATCAATCACTTTTTTTAAGAAATTTATTTCTTGAATTATCTTTACTGATTCGTATCTTAATTCATAAAGAACTGTGATAGCTTCCTGCTTACCCGACTGAGTTTTACTCAAAGCCGACGCTGCTTCTAGGCGATCCCAGGGTTCATTTCTGGGTTTAATACATTCTCTTAAAACTCTGATTGCATCTTGATTTTCTGGATCAGTCTTGAGCAAGTCACAGGCAGCCATTAAGGAAATATTAACTACACAATCACCTCGTTCGGTTTCTAGCAACTTCGTCAAACTTTTAATAGCAGTTGGGTTACCTGGGTCAATTTTTCCTAAAGTGGATGCGGCATCTAAATCTAAGCCTTGATTACGTTCAATTAACTCTGTCAAAAAAGTAATCGCTTCTAAATTACCTTTGTCAATTTTTCCTAAAAAAGAAGCGGCTCCTACACGCAGATCATTCGATAGATTCATATTGTTTAACTGCTGCTCCAGAAAGGTAACAGCCTCTCGGTTGCATGGGTCAATTATCCTTAGAAAGAATGCTGCTTCCTGGGCAATTTTCTGATATTCTAGGCTTGTATCCATTAACTTAGTTAGGGCAACAATAACTTTGGAGTTACCTCTGCCAATTTGTATTAAGCAGTTAAATACTTTCCAGCGAACTTCATCATCCAGAAAACCCCTATCTAACACGTCAATTAAAGCATTAATAGCTATTGTGTGATTAGTTTCTAGTACAGTGTCCCAGAAAATTGGATTAATAATCTTACCAACTATATAATCAGTATCAGAATGTATTGTGGCACAATCGACAAGGTTGGTTACAATCCACTTACTATAGATACAGTCTCTAAATTCAGCAATTCCGGCGGCGGCTAGACAAAATGAACGATACCTGTAAAAGTCCCAACACTCATCCTCAAAAGTTATCAAATTATATATGAATTCATCTTTTTGTTGTTTAGGTACATCCTCACGCCCCAACCACAGCAAAATAACCTGTTTCCATTGCGGTTCAAATATGCGGTAAGAGAGATCCCCCCAACCCCCCTTCAAAAGGGGGGCTTTTAGAGAGTTAACTGATTTATGCCCTTGATCAGATAAGGTTAGAGGTGGGTTTCGATGATTCAAGAAAAAGTGC
>NZ_JAVJZI010000111.1:0-5013 GCF_040223135.1 Coleofasciculus sp. G3-WIS-01 | reverse complement strand
AGACGGAATTGAGTTAGGGAAAAAGACGAACCAGGAATTTGTTCAAATCCCTACCGCTCGTCTCAAAAACAGGATTGAGCAACTGTGTGAGCAGTATGGGATTCAGTTCGTAGAAACTGAAGAAAGCTATACCTCTAAAGCTAGTTTTGTTGACAATGACCCTCTGCCTGTATTCGGCTCCAAGCCGGAAGGGTGGATGCCGAGTGGAAAGCGAGTAAAACGGGGAATGTACCGCACCAAAAACGGAGAATTTGTCAACGCCGATGCTAATGGTGCTGCTAACATTCTCCGCAAAGTAGAGATACAGCTAGGTCTTGATCTAGCCAAGGTCAGTAGGGCGTTTTTGACTGCGCCATCCAGAGTCTTCCTCTGGAACTCTAAAAAGATAAAACGACGGGACGCGGCTTCAGCTCGTCCCAAAGTATCTGCTTAGAATCCCCCGCGTTTTAACCGGGGGAGAAGTCAAACCGAATCCCCGCTTGTTCATATCCCACTTTGCGAGAGAACTTGGGTAGCAGGGTAGAGGGTGGAAATGGGTACACCTTGCTGATGAAGCTCTTGGAGTGTGCATTGCATCAGTGTTTGACACTCCTGACGCCTAAAGGCATGAGTAGCGCTTCTTTCATCGAGCACTCTTATAATACGGTTTGTATTTAATTGTAATATATTCTTGATGATTTCCTGATCATTGATGAATAAATGAGTGGAAGAAACCCTTGTAGAGGCGGGTTTAGACGCTCTTATCCAGGAGATCGCCGATAATATGGCATAAAAAACCTGCCCTTGCACAACCTGCCGCGTGAAAGCGCTTCTGAGGAGACTAATCAAAAAATTTTCTCAAGGGTGACAATTGTCACAGGACTAGAATAACTTATGATATTTTTTCTGGCTCAACGATACCAGATGGAGTCGGCGGTGTTGGCTTAAGCGACTCGTTGACTACAGGTAGGATACGCCGTTAAAGACTTTGGGTTGTAGTATTTCACCCCGGCTTTATCCAATGTTGCGATCGCGCTATCCATGGCTTCTTTAATCCAATTGTTTGGATCGGGGGAATTCCCACTGAGTTGGTAATCCGTCACATGAGGTTCGCACTCATCCGGATCATAGGTTCCGGAAGCTCGGCAAATAGACACATAGATGGTGTTATCAACGTCTGGATTTGGCATCTCAATTCTGATGTAGTGATTCAGATAGAGCAGGGTTGACATGAACATGAGTCTCGTCTCTCCGTATTTGCTAAAGGGATTTACATCTCTTAATTAATATTACTTTTATTTTTATACAATCCCGATATTTTCGCTTCCGCCAAATTATCGGACTATTTTCTGTACTTTAGCGGATTGACAAACGTTACCTATTTTGCTAGATTTAGCCTTCTTGATATTACTAAAAAAAAATCAATCTATTTACGCCAAACTACTAATTATACAACAAATCTTAATTAAATGCAGCCCAGTATCCTCACCTTGGCGGATGAGCTTAAGAGCAAAACCGCCGGAGCCGCCCTAACTTCTCACGGCGTCTTTGGGCTGAGATAGGGTGTAGGGTGTAGGGATGGATAGAAGCATCTTAATAGGACAGAAGAAATTAGAACAATGAACAAGTATTAAATTATTTACGACCCATAAATAGATAAGTCGTCATTTTCCCCTTGCCTTTAATCTGAATTTGACCCCGCTTTTCAAATAAAAACTTGTCTTGACAGAGTTTGTATGTAGTTTCTGTGACCTGAATCTTATCAGGAATACCATGAGATTCCATGCGGCTGGCGGTATTGACCGCATCTCCCCACAAATCATAAATGAATTTTTTAGTGCCAATTACTCCAGCAACCACAGGACCACTATTAATCCCAATCCGCAGACAAAAATTTTCATCCTGAAACTGATTAAAGCGAGCAATCTCGATTTGCATATCTAATGCCATTTCGAGCATGGCTTCAGCATGATCTTTGCGAGGAGTGGGAATACCACTGGCGATCATATAAGCATCACCAATTGTTTTAATTTTCTCTAACCCATGCTTTTCGGTTAATTGATCAAATCGGGAGAAAATATGATTTAATAAAAAAACCAATTGTGTTGGCGGCATTCGAGCCGAAAGATTGGTAAAGCCAACAATATCAGCAAATAAAATCGTCACATCTGCAAAGCGATCGGCAATGAGGCAGGTTTCCTGTTTTAATCGCTCGGCAATAGGTTGGGGTAAAATATTCAACAATAAACGCTCAGCCTTTTCTCGTTCCCAACGCAATGCCTTCTCAGCTCGCTTACGTTCGGTAATATCACGGACAAAGGCACAGTTGTATTCCTTACCGTCAAATTCCAAATAACTAATTCGCACTTCTACGGGGAAATGTTTACCATTTTTGCTGCGATGATGAGATTCAAGAGAGAGGGAACCACATTGTTTGAGGATCTGCCAGTGTGCTAACCAACTCTCAACAGTAAAATTAGCATCAATGTCATGAATCTTCATCGACAGCAAATCATTCAGGGGGTATCCCAGCAACCGACAAGCGGCATAATTGACATATAATATTCGTCCATCTTGCCCAATCCAAAAAATTGCATCAGCTGCCCGATCCACAGAAAACTGAGTAAATCGCAACGCTTCATTAACCGTTTCCAGTTGTTCATTCACCATTTCCAGTTGGGCGGTACGTTTGGCTAATGTCTGTTGGGCAAAATATTTCTCAGTGATATTATTAAATAACCATAGGCGACCTTGAATATCTTGACCGTCAGTTGGCAGACTTGATACACTAAGTACCAACGGTTGAGGTTGACTAAACTTCCAGATCCAGTCGTGAATTTCTGCTTGCGGTTGGGAAAAAAGCTGTGCCGCCTGAGTCGCGATTTCCTGCTGATTATCCATGCGGCTGCGTAAGATTGCCATCGCCTGCGCGATCGCACTCGGTTCCGCTTCACCCGGTTCTAACCCCAGAAGCTTTGCTCCGGCAGGATTGAGCCAGCCTTGTCCCCCACTGACATCAACAAAGACTACCCCCTGAGGTATTTCTAGAATGGCATTGTAGCGGGCTTTGAGCTGTTCTAGGCGAAACGTGGTGGTTTGCAGACGTAGGAGGGTGTGGAGTTGTGCGAGTAGTAAATCCAGGAAGCGACGCTGGTATGAGGGCAGGGAAGTTTGACGGTACCAGAGTAATAAGATAGCACCTTGCTCCTGTGTCGTTTGCTCCTTTCGCAGGGGGAGTACCGCCAGAGACTGTGTACCTTTGGCGACAAGGATAGGGACTGCCTTGGGCGTCGCCGGATAATTAGCATAGAATAGAGTGCGTTTATAGGTTAGGGCTTCGGCAAAGAGTTTAGGCGTTGTTAGTTGATCGGGTAGGGCTGTAGGGGGAAAACAGACGAGGGCTTGGGCGGTTACCTGATCCAATTGACGCAGTGCGATCGCAGCGTCGGCTAGGGATAACTCGTACAACTTGCGTGTAACCTGCTCAATGATTTGATCAGGAGTATTCATGTCTGATTGTGCGATCGCGGCGAGTACTGAACCCCCTGCCAATTTCCATTCAATTTCTAACAGGAAACGACGCACTAGCAAACCGCATCCAATTGCCAAACCCAATCCTGTCAGCCAAGGGCGTAAATCTGGATACTGACTACCAATCAGCCAGACAACTATCGCCACCAACCCTAGCATAGACAGTGATGGGGAATTGATGATTAGGGATTGTCTAAGTTTTGAGTATTGAATATTGAGTATTGAGTTGACTTTTGTATCTTCCTCATCTTCCTTCCCTCCCCCCATTTTTGTTGCGATGAAGGGACTCAGAATCCAAGCAGGTAGAGGAAACAAAACGATGACAGTAAAGGCAATCGATGTTAAACTCAATGTCAAGCTCCTGCTGGTATTAAGCGTATCTAGACCAACCAGCATCAGCAATAGTCCGATTAAAAATCGTCTAAATGTAGGAAGCTGATTAGGATGATCCAATGACAATAATGAGCATCAACAATAAGTGAAGAAGGATGTCGTTGATAAGGGAGAGTTTGTCGTCAGCGCCAAAGTGCGGCGGGTAGAAAGGACACCTATATCAACGCCCTTTAAGTTAAGAAAAAACAGAAGCCGCGATTGACTGGGTTACGGTATCTGGCGCACTCAGGTGAGGCAAATGACCCCTTGCATTTATATTGATTAGCTGACTCTCAGGGATGTTATCTGCCATATACTGACCCACTTGCAGGGGTACAGCGATATCATCGCTAGCTTGTAGAATCAGAGTCGGTACTCTCAGGCGCGGTAACTCATCCCGGTGATCCGACTGAAAAATAACCCGGGCAACGGCTTGGGCAATATCCGGACGAATAGCCGTCAGAGTATTCGCAAATTCTGTTGCTAGTTCCGGACGTTCAGGGTTTCCCATCACCATGGAAGCAAAACCACTCACCCAAGCATAATAGTTTGCCGACATCGCCCCATAGAGTGCATCTAGGTCGGACTGATTAAACCCACCCACATATCCCACATCGTTGAGATACCGAGGAGATGCACCGACAAAAATAAGCTGGCTGAAGCACGAGGGATCGATTAGCGCGGCTAGCAAGCTAATCATACCACTGACTGAGTGACCTACGAGAATGCAGTTTGTAAGTTTTAACTCATGACAGATTTCCAGCAAATCCTCGGCGTAGCTATAGAGGCTACTGTAGCGATGGGGACTATAGGCAGAAAAATCGGATTTTCCGGCGCCTACATGGTCAAAGAGGACAATACGATAGTTAGGGGCAAAGGCGGCGACTTGATGACGCCAAGCGGTTTGGTCTGAACCAAAACCATGGGCAAAGATAATTGTCTGCGTGCCGTTACCAAGAATATTGATATGATTGCGTTCTAAGATACTTGTTTTGACACTCCCCGCCCTATAAGTGCGGGGATTCTTAGTTCCGCGACACACCTTACAATTATCTATCCTTGCGGCAATACTTAAACCAAACACCCGTAGAAAACTACCAAGTATTGAGCCTAATTTAGATAACTCCAGAG